>JBHLNK010000054.1:0-26077 GCA_048941625.1 Promethearchaeota archaeon
AATTAAATTATATTTCATAATAAGGTTTGTTCAATTTCCTTAAATAATTTTATTTTAAAAAAAAAATGAATAAAGTAATAAAAATAAACAAAAACTAGACTTTTTAAAACCTTTTTTAATTTTAATTTATCATTTTAAATAAGGTTCTCAAATTTAGTTGCATAATATATGATTGTACTTGTCGTGTACCTCCAACAACTTCTCCAATTCTAGACAAGTTGATATAATCATGCATTAAGGTATTATCTGATAATCCTGCACCACCCATGAGATTACCAGCTTCATAACAGATTTTTTGAGAAAGATCTGTTGCTTGATATTTTAATTGACTTGCTGCTGGTACTAACGCTTGTTGAATAGCGTTAGGAATCTTTTTCTCATCTCCAAATTTTTCAACAAGACGATCATAATACCTGCAAAATTGATATAATGCACGAGTTAAATTACATGTTCTTGCCCAAAAATCTGTTAGAAGAAATCCAACACCCTGAAATTTAAGAATCTCTTGATTAAATTGCTTTCGCATGTTAGCATAAATCGCAGCATGAACTACAGCACCCCAACACTCACAAAGACTTTTGCATGCAATACCAACCCTTTCCGGAACAAGTCCTTCAAAAAGATGCTCTCTGCCTTTCCCGATTCCCCCTAAAATATATTCTTTAGGAACTCTGAGATTAGTTATTTCCTCTCTACCAATATAGACTTTAGGAGCCCATGGAATGTTTACTCTTTCACAACTCCAACCATCCCAAGAGGTATTAACTAAAAATTGAGCCATTTTATTACCATTATTTTGCTCTGCAGTGGCATAAACTACAGCCCATTTAGACCGGGGAGCATTGGTATTAAAGATTTTAGTGCCATTTAATATAAAGCTACCATCTTCCTGCTCTTCACAGGTGGTTAGCATATGTACCGCATCAGAACCACGTTCTGGTTCTGTTATACAGATACATCCAGGTGCTTTTCCTGTTACCATATCCTTCATTGCTTCAAGTCGTTCGGGAACGTTTTCGTGATGTGAATAAATAGGATTGATTGCTAAAATTGTTGCTCCAGCGGCCATAGTAAACTGTGGATCGAACACATCTATGGCGAGCATTCTTAGAAAGTCTGCTACTAACCCATAAGGTTCAAAATTTAAGTCAATCTCACTGTATTTGTGTCCTCTTGTAATATATCCTGCTTTACCAAAATCAGGGATCCATTTATAAATATCCTCATCAGAGGCATGGGTGATCTGATTTTGTTTTTCGTAATTAAGGCAAAAATCTTCCATTTTTTGTAAGAATTCAATCTCCTTTGGAGATAATATTATTTGTAAATTACTAGTTATGAACTTGTATCGATTTTTTAGACTTAACTTCTCCAAGATTTCATCATTAATCGCTTGTGTTTTAAATTTCCTATTTTCAACCATTATCTTTTACTCTCGAATTTTAATTATTTTTTTTAGTTAAATTTTATATCAAAGATAAATATACACTTTAAATATAACTTAGTATTCTATAATAAAGTTGGGTCATTTTTTTTAAATTACTAACGTAAATGAGAAGCTTAAAAAAAATGTCAAAATTGGATATTATATAAAATAAATAAAGAAAAGAGAAGGTATTTAAAATTGAAAAGACGATTTGAAACTCAAGTTATTAATGATGAGATTTTAGAAAAATTAAATCTCAGTAATAGATATAACTTTCTTAACGAAAATTTGACTCTAATTCTAAATGAAAAGCAGGTTGCATTTCTTAAAGAAGTTCAAGACTTCTGCTTAAAATTTGAAAAAGACAATAATATCACTCATGGACCGACCGAAGACATTTATGATTGGTATCCTGCTTTTGGCGAGCAAGGATATATTACTCGTCAGCACGCATATGAATGTGTTGATTTAAACTATAAGGAATTTGGAATGACTATGGATTTTATGCGAATATTAGCACTTGATATGTTTGATCCTCAATTTACTATGGGAAGTGGAGCAACTGTTATTTGCATCAATCCTATATATGAACACCATGAAAATATACAAGTTAGACTTGAAGCTTTAAAAGAACTCGTAACTGGAAAAACTACTGGTTGCCTTTTAATAACAGAACCAGAACGTGGTTCTGATGCGGTTCATATGCTAACCACCTGTGAAGAGCAGGAAGATGGTAGCTTTATATTAAATGGTACTAAGATTTATAATACCAATGCACCTAAAGCAAAGTGGGCTGTTGCATATGCCACTGCCGAAAAAAATAACGGTAACTTAATGGGACAATTTCTTATTGACACATCATGGGATGGGTGGAATTGTGAGCGTGTAGGAATACCATGGGTTCCTAAATTATACCTTGGTAAAGAAACATTAGAAAATTTGAGAGTTCCAGGAGAATATATCCTTGGACCTGTAGGAAAAGGGAGAGAGCATCTCTTTGAAGGCTTGGTTCCAGAACGAATTTCGATTGCGGTGAGAGGCGCAAGTGAATGTTGGGGTGCTTTAGCTCATGCTGTTATCTATGCTAATATGAGAAAGCAATTTGATAAAGAAATACTACTATTCCAGGGTGTTGGATTTACATTAACGGACTTATTAGCTAAGACTACAGCTTTGACTCACGGAATTTTGAAGTTTTGTGAAATTTATGATGCCAAAATGGAG
Source organism: Promethearchaeota archaeon (assembly GCA_048941625.1). GTDB lineage: Archaea > Asgardarchaeota > Lokiarchaeia > Sigyniarchaeales > SOKP01 > Loki-b32. The sequence goes on from JBHLNK010000054.1 coordinate 2,651, forward strand.
AAATACCAAGGAAATTTACCAGATAATATTTCACGTGCTTTTGTTGCTTTAGGAAGTCAATACAAATATAATTGTGCCTTACTATCTAAAAGAGTTTGTTATGAATGTGCAAATATTATGGGAGGGGCAGGATTATGTGATAATACATTAATGTATGATCATCTAAATATATCACGAATACAGGAAATTATTGGAGGGTCGCGACAGATACAGAATTTCATCATGTCAAGAAATTTAAGATATCAATTTAAGAATTTATAAAATTTAATACTATATTTTTTAGTTAAAATCTAATTTGAAATTGTTGATTTTTTGAGGATCTTCTTCTCTTAACCAAGCAGATATTTTATCAAGATTTTTTGAATGATTTATTCTTTTCATTTTCAGATATCCCATGATATTAAAAAACAACATAATAATTAACATCACTATTGCTCCATAATACATATAAAGCGTATAAGTGAAACTTGAACTCAAACCGTAATATCTGACAGGATCGATCCCAAATAAATCATCTAAAACATCATAATTTCTATGAAGCCCATAGATTGTATCCATACTCAAATAATTAAAGATGAATAGCAATAAAATGATCGGCACCGTATTAGCTAAATAAAGAGAAAAAGAATAAAAATCTTTTTTGGTATATAATATCAAGAAAATCAAGGAAGCTATTATCTCATATATGGAACAAAAAAGGTTTAAAATTAAAAATCCGGATGAATAATTGATTGCGTCGGTTAAGCTGAAAAATTTTACGTAGCTTTTCATGGTGTAAATATTTACATAGTAAATAGAATACCATGGTAAAAAAAGAGAAATCAATATCATTGTACAGCTAATAATTCCCAACGCGAAGGAAATGATTAAGAAGCTATGAGCGGATTCTGATTCTTCTTGGTAATCTCGGTTAAATATACTAATACTCATAATGTTTTTAGATTTCTTTTCAAATATTTGTAAGGATTTCAATTATATAAAAATTTATGAGAAATAAAATTATAATTCTAATTTTGATATTATTAAATCTCAATTTTAAAACTAATGCTAAGATTTTTAGTTAATTCTTAGTGAATTTACATAACTGAGATCTAATTATAATAAAAATATAGAAAATAAAACAAAATCAGGATTTAAAATCACATTGACAGAGGACTTAATCTTCTTCTTCTGCTCCCATTAATTTCTCAATCTTATCTTCTAATGCCTCAATCTTTTCTTCTAAAGCGTCAATCTTCTTGTTTGTTTCACATGTTGCGCAGCCATCATCTTCTTCACACTGAGGAAGTGTGTCACATACTTCTTGAAGTTCGTCCAACTCCTCTAATAATTTGTCTACTTGATCTTGTAATTCATCAATACTCAAATTTTACACCTAACTATTTTTAAATTTTAATGATGAGTTTATTTAATTTTTTTTGGTTTATAAACTTAAATTAATATGAGACTAGTGGTTTAAATAATTTTTAAAATTAATAGTATAAATAATGGTAGATCATCAGGAATTTACAGAATTAATTAAAAGTATAACTGATAAAAATACATTAGACAAAGCTAATACACTCTCAGATACTTGTATCAGAATTATTAAATTAGAAAAAGAAAATGGATTAATTGAAACAGAAATTCAAGGAAATACGATAAATCCTTATAAACTTAACATTTCTCTTTCTCAAAATAGCTTATATGGCATAATAGATCATGATTGTCCGGATTATCTAGCACGAAAGAGACCAAATAATAAATTCTGTAAACATATTATAAAATTTTTCTATTTTTTGAATGATCAAGATTCAGATCTGGCAATAAACGTAGTCAATAAAATTTCTAAAATGATATTCAAAACAAATCCAAATAAAAAAATAGATTTGTTTGATCTAAATAATTTTGTGAATCCTGGTATTCTAAATCAACTGGATATTGATTATAAAGGATTTGAATATTTTTTTGATCTACTTCAGCTTGAGGATTCTACTAGAGAATGTTTAAGAGAAATAATTAGAGAGTCAAAAAAATTACCTGCTGCGTTAGGAGGATTTCATGGTGCCTATGAAGGAGGTTTATTTGATCATATTTTATTAGTAACTAATTATGCATACAAATTAAGTAAATCTAAAGATTACAATGTTGATATTAAAAAAGCAGTTCTAACCGCAATTTATCATGATTTTGGGAAAATATCATATTATTCCTTTAAAAGTAAGCAAATCGAATCTAAATTTGTTGTAAAACGTGAAGAATTAGACCTAATTAATGAAGAAATTGTAAAAAGATTTCAATATGTTGGAAGAGATTATCATGTTGAAGAAGCTTTAGCAGTTCTTAAAAATTACAGACATTTCTTATTTTACGATGACGAAATATGTCAAGCAATTATTTTTCATCATGGAGAATGGAGTAAATACTATCCAATAGAGATGAACGAATTAGCTAAAGTAGTACATAAAGCAGATATGATTGCTAGTCAAACTTATTTTATATAATTCAAGATTATTCAAGCATTAAGTAAAGGTTAAAACCTAAAGTGTCCTATGCTTCTTTTAATGTTTTAAGAATCTCGGTTATTTCTTCTCGTTTTTGATATTTTTTAACTACTTTTTTGTATCCTTTTATAGTTTTTTTAACTAAATCTCGAGTCTCTTTTGGGATATCTTCTTCATCAATTTCAAGAGTTTGAGTCATAAAATCTAATCCAACTGTTAACTTGTAATTTTCTTCAAATTCCTTCTCGGTGAATGTTCTTATTAATGAGGATTTCCCAACAGCAGCAGCCCCTACTAATAGAATTTTGAACCTAAAGTGACCTGAATCTACAATTTCACCCAGTCTTGGTTGTAAATCTATTAATGCTGTGATAGCAAATCTATGGAACAATCTTTCAACGTTTTCATTATTCAACGCGGAGGTTTCAATGTACTCAAATAAGAAATATTGATTTACTTTTTGAATAATTTTTTTTCTAGAAATAGTCTTACCAATTTCTTCTATTAAATCCTTCTTATTTCCTACAAGAAAAATGGGAATATTCCCAGATTGATCCCTAATTTCATTAAAATATTCATCTATTTCCTTGAAAGTATCAGGGCGGCTTAAATCAAAAACTAAACCGACAACAGCAACACCTTTAAAGAAATCAGTTTTAAAAAAGTCAAAACGTTCTTGACCTCCAATATCCCATAATGACAGAGTAATATTTACCATAATCAATGATTACCTTTTTGACTTTTTATGATTCCCAGATTGCTATATACTCATCTGAAATTTTATGAATTTTATTAAATCCCATACTTTTATAAAAATCAACAAGAGTGTCTTTATGATGGTTCCATCTTGACCTAATATGATATGAATTTATACCATCATTATCTAAAAATAAAAAATCAACAATTTTGAATAAAATTTTTGGTATATATTTACCAAAAAATATTATGATCTTCAACAATTTATCACGAGCAGAAATATCTTTAGGTTCTACAACATATGGTTCACATACTATTACTTTTTTAGAGATTTTTTTCGCTATATTTATCAAGTCAACGTGTCTAGGATATATGTGGTGTAAAATATCACAGAGAACAGTCACATCTTTCTTTTCTCCTCGATATTCTTGAAAATCGAAAATATCCTTATGATATAATTTTATTTTCTTTAATTTAATACTCCTTTTAATTAACTCTTTTTCTATTATTCGTTTCAGAAATCGATTATTAAGGTCTACACCTTCATATTCTATTTTTGGATCTAAAAAACGCATTAAATATCCTGTACCACATGGTAAATCTAAAATTTTCTTTGGTCCTTTACCAACAAGGGTTGCAATTGTGAGAAATTTCTTATCCTGATCGTACAATCTGCGAGTTATTGCATTATAAAGCCATCCACTACGATATAAAAGACTTTTAAAACCATTTAATTCTATTTTTAACACCATATATAATAAAAAAAGAATAAATTTTAAATTTTAGATAAAGCTACTTAATTTTTATGGTTTTGAGAGTAAATTGATTTTATTTTCAATATCAGTATTTAACTGTTTAATTTTCTTTTCTAATATCTTAAGTTCTTTATTGATAGCTTCGAATCTTGTCTCTTGGTCATTTAATTTCTTTATATATCTTTCCTTTAATGATACGGATTGAGAATCATCACCTAAAACGGAGATATTTTCTCGCAAACGTCCTTGTTCGTCAGTCATCAAATCTCTTTCTTCATTGAGTTTATCTTCTTTTGACCTCAAATCGTTTAAAGTCTGAATTAAATCAGCAATTTCTTTCAATTTAGTTTCTAATTCTGGGTCAATAAATTTATGTTTTACATAAAAGCCTACCCGATTAAGCAGATCTTTCTTATTATAATTCCATAGATAGTTGCTTGAGTAATTTTCCCTTTGTTCTTTTAGTTTAAAAACAACTGCATCCTTCGGTTTGATAGTTAATTTAAACCTCCAATAATTAGTGGTCTCTTCTGGGTCAACTGGTTTCTCAATGATTTTATATTCATATGTCTTTGGATGATCTAAATAGAGCTCTTTTTCTTCATCTGTTTTATTTTTGATTTTATAGGTGGTCATCATGTTAGTGTAATAATATTCGTAAGAATAGCCACTACCAAAAGTTACTCTATGCACGTTTAAATTCTCTGTTTTTTGTTCGTGGTTAATAACAACCGCTTGTTCAATAGCATAGTTTAACAGTCTTATATCATCCTTATTTAAGAACGGTATTATTGCTTCACCAGCAAGATTATCATCATAAATAATGGTTGCAGGACCTGTCTCGAGGGTTAAATTTGTATTGTTAGTAATTTCTAAACAAGCATTTGGATTTTTATCTTGTTCATTTTTATTATATTGTAAAACTCTTTTTGCCTTGATAGATTCTGTAAGTATCGGAACTAAAGCAGATTGTTTTCTCTTGATTGTTACTGGATTTGATATATTATACTCGAATAATTCTCCTAAATCTTTAGTTTGGGTCTTAACTTGAGCTTTAACTTTATCATAGATATCTTTATCCGCCATAACACTCTGCATACGACCGATTCCACCAGAAGGAGCAGGAGGTGGTGCTCCGCGATACCTACGTTCAGCTAACTTCTTCTTCATTGCCATTGGTGCAGCTTCCTCTTCTGACATTGCATAATCCGTAAATTCATCCATAGCTAATCCTTCTTCTATCTCAGTGGGTTTAGCACTTAAGACCCGTGGAGGCTGTATTTTTGGTCTTTGTATATATATTGGTCTGTAGAATTCATATACAAAGGAAACTGGCATTCCTGCTACTAAAGATAATTCTATGTCTTCCCAATCTTGATTTGTTGTATTTTCAATAAGACTCCATCCTGAAAGCAAACATTTTTGCTCTGTTGCTTGTTGTTTACTTATAATTAATCTATATGAAGTTTTCCAAACAGGACTTTCACGAATATACGAAACAAATATATTTCTTTCAACTTCATTATCTCCTCCAGATTCACAATTTATTATAATTTTTTTCGCATCCTTCTTTTTTCCAGCAATTACAGTGTCCAAAAAGAATTTTAAATCTTTTTTGATTTCTTCATTCAATATTTCTAATGATTTTATTTCTGAAAAAGAAAATTTTGTGATTAATCCATCCTCTTGATGAAGTGTTAATAATTTTTCAGTTATTTTTTCTTCTTTTACTAGCTTTTCTATAAATTCTATCCCCATTAACTTTCCGGAGACTTTCTTTGCGCCACCCACGGTTAAAATTACATCTGCACCTTTTATTTGGGTTATAAGTGATGAAAATGAGTTATTGTCAGGTATATTTAGCATAATAGATTTTAACAGTTGACTAGTCTCTAAAGCAGCATCATAAGAAATAGATGAGATATATCCTTTTTCACTTGTATCTAATACGAAAAGTGATTTTAAAACATCATTCATTTCATCAATTTTAAACTCAAGTTCAAATTTTCCATTCCCTTTTAAGAGCCCCTCAAGAATGTAGTAAGAAACTCCGTGTTTAAATATTATTACTCTTTTTACATTTAATTTTGACATAAAATTATTATAACTTATTTGAAATTTAAATTTTGATGATTCTCAATAAAAATAAGTAAGAGGATAAAAAAATAAGAATTAACCTCTTATTTTTTAACTTAAACTTGATTCCAGTATTATTAGCATATCCTCTTCCAGAGTAGAAGAAGGCTCTGGGTTTTCCACAATAGCACCTATATACTCTCCTGTCTTATTAAAGAAATAGAATGTAGGTATTGCTTTAAGATCAAATTTAGAATCAGTTGCTTCTGGAGGGGAACGTTTTTTATGCCAAATAGTTTCTCCCGGCTTATGTAGCGCATTTACCATAATGCCATATAGAATATTCAATTCAACCTCTTTATTATTAGCACTATTTAAAATCTTTATCATACGTGGAATATTCTTTGAACAATCAGGACACCAATCAGCACCTAATGCAACTATTTTTAATCTTTCTTTATTAATTTTTAATATTTCTTTAATTTGGTTAAGTACTTTCATTTTTGGTTTGTAATCATCATAATTCTTCTTAATTTTATCTCCATAAATTTTTAAATATTCTTCTGGAGACATTGTTGGAGAAACAAGGTCACTCCACTTTAGATTAAAATTTGAATTCATATTTTATATTGAATTTGCCTTTTTTAAAAAAATTATTTTAATGATTCATAAATAAAATTTATCGAATTAAAAAATATAAGATAAAAAGATAAATAGAACACCAATCTTAAACCATATAAGAAGTTTATTAACAAGAATTAGGCGATTACAAATTATTCATTCATTTAGAGGTAAAATATTAAAACTTAATCTTAGCGAAAAAAGTATCAGTATTAACCCTTTAAACGAAGAAATTGCGTCAGAATACTTAGGTGGGGCAGGTTATGCCTGTCGTTATCTTTATGATAAATTGGACAAAAGCTTGGATCCTCTTTCTCCAGAAAATATTGTTATGATTATGACTGGTCCTTTAAATGGAACATTTGCTCCTAATACAGGAAGATGGGTTATTTGTTCGAAATCTCCATATACAGGAATTTGGGGTGAATCAAATTGTGGAAGTTGGTTTGGAGCTGAATTGAAGAAAGCAGGTTACGATGGGCTAGAAATAACAGGTGCATCAGAAAACCCTGTATATATCCAAATTAAGGATAATAATATACAAATTAAAAATGCCAACCATTTGTGGGGTAAAAACACATCACAAACAACAAATAAATTAAAAAAAGATTTTAGAGAAGAAAAAGCAAAAGTAGCTTGTATTGGAGTAGCTGGAGAAAAGATGGTTAAATATGCAAACATTATTTCTGAACAAAGAGCAGCTGGAAGAACTGGAATGGGTGCTATTTTCGGTTCAAAAAAATTGAAGGCTATAATAGTTAAAGGTTCTAATATAAACCTTAATGTAGCAAACAAAGAAAAATTAAATAATGCTATAAAAATCACAAGGGATTATGTAAAGTCTTCATTTGCCTCACAAATGTTAGGAAAATATGGTACTGCTGCAGCTCTTGACATGTATAATGTTACAAGTGAATTGCCTATAAAGTATCATACTCAACCTAAATGGGATAAAGCAAGAAACATTTCAGGAGTTTCAATGTCAGAGACAATGCTTATCAAACAGGCATTTTGTCATTCTTGTGTAATAGGTTGTGGTAGAGTAATTGAAATTAAGGAAGGAAAGTATAAAACTCATGAAACTAAAGGTCCTGAATACGAGACGATTTGTGGTTATGGTAGTCTAATTTTAAATGATGATTTAGAATCAATAGCATATCTTAACACAAAATGTAATGAATTTGGTATTGATACAATCAGTACATCTGGATGTATTGCAAGTTTGATTTACCATTATAATTTAGGGAATATAAAATCGGAAGAATTAAATGACTTGAAACTTAAATGGGGAGATATTGACAAGGTTGATATTTTACTAAATAAGATTGTTGAAAGAGAAGGTATTGGGAATATAATCGCCGAAGGATCTAATTATATTGCTGAAAGTTTTCAGATTAATAAAGAAGAAATAGCTACTGTCAATAATTTAGAAGTAACATATCATGACAGTCGTTCTAATTATGGAATGTCGTTAGCGTATGGTATTGGCCCTAGAGGTCCTTCTCATAATGCTTGCGATGCTTATTATGTGTTAATGGGTATTCCTCTTGATGAAATAGGTATCAAACAAATTGATACGTACAAAGACGATGTTGAAATGGCAGAATGTTGTTCTTTGTTAATGGATTATAGATCATTATATAGTTCAATGATAATGTGTTCATTTTGTAATCCATTACCTTCTCAAAATGCAGAAATCATTAGATATGCCACAGGATTGGATTTCACTCTTGAAAAAGTTAAATCATATGGGGAAAGAATTACAAATATGAAAAGAGTTTTTAATATTAAGATGGGATTATGTCCTTTAGATGATAAATTACCGCAGATTTTACTTCGCCCATTTGAAAAAGGTGGATCAGTAGGAAGATCTCCGAACTTTAATAGATTAAAAGAATTATTTTATGAATTTAGAGAATGGGATTCAATTACTGGATTACCAAAACGCGAAAAATTAAGCTCTTTAGGTATAAACCTAAAAAATTAGTAGTTTTATTGAGGTTCTCTATTATTTAGAATTAATCTTGTAAGAAGATCAAATATTTTATTAACATTTTCCCCAGTTTTAGAGCTACATTCAATGAAACCATCTGCTCCTTTAGAAATAGCTAAATCCATTGCTTTTCTAGTAGAGACTTCTTTTAAATGAATTAGATCTGTTTTTCCTCCAACAAATACAAGGGGTAATTTATAATCAATTTCTTTCTCAACAATTTCAAACCATTCATCTACATGAGCAAGCGAACCATAATTAGTGATATCATACATAAATACGGCACCACTAGCTCCTCTTATATATGACGGAAATAAAAATCTAAATCGCTCTTCACCAGCAAAATCCCAGATTTGAAGTTTTACTACTTCTCCATCTACTTCAAGAGCCTTTAGGTGGAAATCTACACCAAGAGTCATCGTAATATCTTGTTTAAATAGATTTGTTAAAAATCTATGAGTTAGAGTAGTCTTACCCGTTTGTGAATCCCCAAATATTACTATCTTAAATGTAGATGTATACGACAACCCAGATACCCAATAAAGTTAATTTTATAATTAATCCATCGGTTCAATCCAATGCTAAATATAAATATAATTTTCGTGCTTAAATATTTTACATTAATTTCAAATAACTGAATGTTATTTCAATATGTCCCAAAGTTATATTAATAAAAAGATAGAAAGTGACTTATCAGTTTCAATTGAATTATTTTAAAGATGTCAGAAAAAGTTTGGTATAAAGTTGCAAAATTAATAGTAAGAGCAAGTGGTAATCCTTTATTTCAAGCTAATGAAACCCTCGTCGAAATCTTAAAAACCCTTCTAAATGAAGAACAAATTAAATTTTTACTCAATTTTAGGAAACCTATCTTAACATACCAAGAGTTGCATGAAAGAACTGAAATGAATGATACCCAACTAATACTTATGCTTAATTCCCTAATGGATAATGGAATTATCATGGATAACCCAATAGACAATGGTAATATGATGGAATACCGCCTATTACCACCCGTTGCAGATATATTTGAATATTCTTTAATAGGTGCTCGTTCTATTGAACAGAAACAAAAATTAGCTCAAATTTTTGAGAAAATGTTTAAAGAAACATCTGAGAGGGTTCAAGCGAACTATGATGGATTATTACCAATATTTAAAGAAAGAATACCTATTTATTCCAGAATAATTCCAATTGAAAAGGAGTTAAACGTGCCAATGGAAAAAGTTTTGCCATTGCATGAAGCTTCTAAGATTATAGATGAACAAGAAATTATTTCTCTTTCCGAATGTCCGTGTAAGCTTCAAAAAAGCCTACTAGGAGATTTTTGTAAAGTATCAAGCGATAGATTTAGGTGTTTCCATTTTGGGAATATGGGTCGCTATTTTATTGAACACGGTTTAGGTAAATTCGTTTCTAAAAATGAAGCCAAGAAGATATTAAATGAAGCTGAAGAAGAAGGTCTTGTTCACAAGACTTTTCATGATAATTTTAGTCTCAATGAAAAAGAAAATAGTATTTGCAATTGTTGTAAATGTTGTTGTATCCTTTTCCAAACCTATTATCGAGGTATTGTATCATTTCATACTTTAACATCCTACATTTCGAAAATAGATGAAAATAAATGTGTAGGATGTGGAATTTGTATTAAAAAGTGTCCAATAGAGGCAGTTTTTTTAATTAATGGAAAAGCATTTAATGATGAAAAAAAATGCATTGGTTGCGGAGTCTGTGTTCATCATTGTCCCGAAACTGCTAGATCTTTAGTACTTACAGAATTAAGAGAAGTGTATCTACCACCATTGAAAATTAAAGAAGAACATTCCCAATAAAAGTTTAATCAAAGTTTAATAATTTTTTCAAAAGAGACAGCGCTCCTTTTTTATCTAACGGATCATTATTATTGCCACATTTTGGGCTCATTATGCAAACTGGACAACCATCAGACGTTTTACAATTACAAGAATCGATTAAATCATATGCTAGCCTTATCAACTCATTCAAATTATTATATAAAGTTTCTGCTATCCCAATCCCTCCTTTATAAGCGTCATATATATAAATTATTGGTTGCTGTCTGACGGGGTCAAAATCAATTGACACACCACCCAGATCCCATCGAGAAATTTGAGCTAGTATGGGGGCAACAGCAATCATTGCATGCTCGATAGCGTGAATAGTCCCTCCTAGGTCAAACCCTTCTAATTCCAATGCTTTTTGATATTCAAAGGGAATATAAAACCATACCGCTTGGCTTTCGAATTCAATTAGAGGAATATCCTCCAATAAATGTCTGGAGCGTATTTCCTGGGTAACTGTATCTATAACCTTATAGGAATAATATTCATGTTCTACTTTCACTTTTCCAAAAAAAGTATCAATATTGTTTTTTAATCCAATTTTATTTTCTGAAATTACTTCAAGAGGGGTAATATTTGTGTATTTTAAAGATTGAGTATAAAAGTCAACATTTTTTCTTTTTAAATATACTAATCTCTCATTCAAATCGAGTTCTTCTACCACATAGGTCTCTGCTTCATATAAATAAATAGCACCCTCGTGTAAGTCTCGGAATACAAAACTTTCATCCTCTACAGTCAGAAATTCTTCAGTTGTATCAGTTCTTAATAAAACTTTATAACTTCGATTTGAAATATCATTTAACCCAAATTTTTCATTGGGGAAGAAATCGCTATTCCAATAATATTTAGTACCTCTTTTCATTAACAAAGATTCAGAGACCAATTCCTCTAAATAATCAAGGAAAAGGTCTTTATCTTGGATTCCAAACTTTGAATATTCATCAGCAATTATGGGTTTTTCCTTACTGGCACAACAGATATGATTCTTGATAATATATTTGTTTTTTAAAGTGATTAAAACCTTTTCCTGAGAATCTCCAAATAATTTGGAAGGATTATGAATATAAAATAAATCTAAGGGATTTTGCATTGGTATAAGTGTTGAAATTGATAGATCAGTTCCTCTCCCTGATCTTCCGATTTGCTGTTTGAAGCTTGAAAGTGTTCCAGGAAATCCAGAACTAATCGTGGCATCTAGGGACCCAATATCTATTCCTAATTCAAGAGCATTGGTAGAACTAATACCTAAAATATCTTTATATTTGAATTTTTCCTCGATTTCTCTTCTTTTCTTTTTACTGATTCCAGCACGGTAACTGTAAATTTTATCTTTCAGAGAAGGTAAAGCTTTTTTAGTCCAGATTGCTTGTAATTCTGCCATTTTTCTTGAGAGCGTAAAGGTTAAGGTTTGTATTTCTTTCCTTAAATGACTAATATACAAATTTTTAGTTTCCTGATGTGCTGAACGATACTTTTTTGATACATTATCATATGGTAGATCCCATAAAATCACTTTTTTCATCCCAGAGGGTGAGAAATCTTTATCAACAATACTAAATTCTTCCCCCACCAATTTTTCTGCAAATTCTTTGGGATTATTCATAGTAGCGCTTGATAAAATCCATAGGGGGTTTACATTATATGTATCAAGTATTCTCTTCAATCGCCTGATAAGAAGGGCGAAATTAGATCCAAAAATACCTCGATAAATGTGTATCTCATCTAAGACTATGAATTTCAGATTTTTACAGATACGAATCCAATTTTTTTTGAACCATGGTAAATAATAATGTAATCCATAAGGATTTGTTATAATAATATTTGCATTAGCTAAAATTTGTCGTTTCTCATTGGGTTCTACATCACCATCATATACACCAATTCTATTTTCATTAATCTTAGTTTCATGAAGTAATTTTGATAAGACTGCAAATTGATCGCGCGCTAATGCTTTTGTTGGAAATACATAAATAGCAGTAGTTTTAGGTTCCTCTAAGATTGATTGTAGAACAGGTAGATTGTAGCATAAGGATTTTCCTGACGCTGTAGAAGTGACAATTACAGTATTTTTTCCTTCAGAAATGTAGTTGATTGCAATGGCTTGATGTTTCCATAACCGAATATTGTTATTATCTAGCCATAGTTGGAGTCTTTTTTTTAGAGGATTATTTAATTCATCAAATTGCGCTTTTGTTTCAGAGATCGTCTCAATATGAACGATTTGACCGTTATAATAGTCTTGAGATTTTAAATAAGTCAAAAAATCGTCAAAATCTAACATACAAGCTCAAATTTAATAATAAACCATATCAAATAAAAATTACAAAAGAGAGTGAAATTATTTATTTTTAGAACTCAGGTCGCTATTTCTAATTTTTATATCTATATCATCAGCCAAATTTTAATAGTCATATCACTTGAACCACTAGCTATATATTTGCCATCAGGAGATAATGCTAGTGCATTCACACTTCCATTATGTCCTTTGAATGTTTTAACAAGCTGACCTGTTGTTAACTCCCATATTTTTATTGTCTTATCCAAGGATCCACTAATAATGTATTTATCATCTGGAGAGATTATAACACTATTCACCCAACCGGTATGCCCATCAATAGTTCTAATTAAGTCTCCCGTTAAAAAATCCCAAACTCTTATTTTTTTATTCCATGCTCCACTTACTATATATTTCATATTAGAATCAACTACTACTGATAAAATGCTACCCATTTTCTTAGTTTTAAGACTTCTTATTATGGAATTATTTGATAAGGACCAAATATCTATTCTTTTATTTTCTCCACCAAATAAAAAGTGATCTTCATCGCTACTTATAGCAAGTGCTTCTACGATACGATCAACCTTTAGTTTTTGAATAAGTTCCCTTTTTAAAAAGTCTAAGATATGAATTCTAGGATACATATAGGAAAAAGTCATAATATAACGTCCACTTTTTGACACATCAACCCTATTCATTGTCCCGATAGTCTTAAAGCTCCATATTAATTGATCTGTAATAAAATCAAAAACCTTAAGTTTACCGTTCATAGAAGCAGTAATAATATTACGCCCATCAGGAGTTATTTTTACAAAATATACAGTGCCATTAAGTTTTTTATTGACTACTATAGTCTTAAAGAGATTTCCAGATTCAATTTCCCAGATCTCTATTGCATTATACTGTGCTGTAATTATAATATATTTCCCATCGGGAGTAAAGACTAGAGAATCTATCCCTCTGTTTTTATTTCTTTCTTCTTTTTCTCTTATTGTTTTATAAGATTTCTCATCGCCCATCTCAAAAATCACATATATCTAATTTTTTTACTTAATTATTATTACATTCAAACATATGCTATGATAAATTATCTGAATCTTATTAATAAATTATGTATTAATTGAATTTTTAAATAAATTTATAGACAAGATCTATTTTATTTATTGTATAACAATTTTATTATATTCAAAATCAAATTATTATAAATAAAAATCTATTTATTGAAAAATGTCTGACTATGAATGGAGTAAAGTTCAATTTCAAGAGTTTGTAGATGAATTTGGAAAAGAAGTGGTGATTGAAAACGCTCCAGTTATACTATACTCAAAAAAAGACAAGGAACATGAAGCTTTCAATTCATTAGTAGCTTTCTTTTTCATTGCTGGCTTTTTATTGATATATATTTCAGTGTCTTACTTTTTAGCATCATTATTTTTCAATATAGTCCTATTTATTGCAATAATTGTTGTTTTTGTAATTGCTGATATTTTCCTTATCCTCAATGTTATTAAGTCCAACGTATATATTAAGCCTTTAGAATGCTGGATTGAGATTTATAAAGGTAAAGCTGAAAATTCTTCTAATTTATATTGTTTTAATTATTATCCAATCTTTTCTGGAAAATGTCATCCAAATAAAGTAAAAAATATTGTTTTTAAAATATACCAAGAGCAAATATTGAAAAGCAAAATTGATATTACTCAAATTGAGTTTTACTTAAAAATAGATAAGGAAGATTCGAATAAAATAGAAAAATTAGGTTATTTTTTCCAATATGCTGAAGGAAGACCTTTCAAAGATGAAAAAATAAATCGCAATACATGGAAATATTTTCCATATGAAAGATCTGGAATTGAAAATTATATAGCAGTTGGAAATTGGGATCATCAATATGAGTGGAGGAACGATCTCGAATTTGATTTTGATAAGCTCCATGAATATGCTCCATGGGTTATTCAAAGGTGGAGCGACAGTAATATTAAAACCTTGACTGAAGAAAATAAAGAAAAAATTAATTGGGATTTAAGAAACATTGAATCTACTCCAAAATTAAAACCTTGGATAGGAAATTTGGGGATGCAATCTTATGAGAATTTGAGAGCTCATAAGGATCTAGAAATTATTGATGAGGCTATCAACAAAATTGTTGGGTCCAATAGAAAAGTAGAAAAAGTAAAGGAAATTAAAGATGATATTTCAATGTTTAAATCTTATTTTAGAGATTTAGAGTTTTAAACATCTTTTTATTTCTTTTATAAATCTTTAAGTACTCATTATAGAGTTTAGAGTATGTATCTTTATTTTTGGTATTAGGAGAAAAGACCTTTTTTACTTTTATAAAGGGGATAGCATCTGAAAATGCATTTAGAATTTTCAACCCAACCATAGCATTTATCGCAGAACCCTTAGCAGCAGCCAATTCTGGATTTTCCATCTGAAGGATTTTTCTTTCAAGGATATCAGCAAGTATTTGGCACCAAAAATCTGATCTTGCTCCACCTCCAATAAAATAAATCTCATCAGATTTACCAATTAATTTTTCAACATATTTTAAAGCCCATTTTATATTGTATGCAATTCCTTCATAAACAGCTCTTAGAATGTCGTTTTTAGAATGTTCTAAACTCAAATTATAGAACCCACCTCGAACATTTGGATCATTAATAGGGCTTCTTTCACCAAATAACCAAGGTGTAAATATTAAATTTTTAGAACCAACGTCTACTCTTTCTATAATTGAATCTAAATTTAAGTATAGATCTTTGGTCTTTCCACCATAATTGTTCAGTTCGGAGTTAAACATCTGATCTAAAAACCAATCTAAACATGCAGCACCCGTCTCTTGTTTTGATATGCATAAATAATTGTCTTGAGAAGAACTAATGCTTCCTGTGTAATGAGTAATATCCTTTACTCTTTTAGAAGTATGGGCTCCCACCCAATCTGCTGTACCAAGGCAAATAATCATTTGATTGTCTAAAATTCCACCAGATCCTAAAGCAGCAGAAGTTAAATCACCTGAGCTCACAAAAACTGGAATTCCTTTATTTAAGTTTAACTCTTTTGAAGCTTCAATGCTTAATTCTCCAGCAATATCTGTGGATTTTTTTATTTCAGGTAGTTTTTCCTTATCAATTTTAAATTTATTCAATATTTTATCAGACCACTCAAACACGCCAGGATTACTATTCATCATCCAAGATGTATGACCTAAATCTCTGGAAGTTACAGCATTTTTAGTACATCGAAAAATAATAAAATCTTTCACACTAAGAAATTTATATGTTTTTTCATAGATATCTGGTAAACTTTGTTTGATCCATAATATATGTGAAATGGGATCTTTTCCGTTAAACCCAGGTGCTCCTCCCGTAATTTTAAGAAACATAAGTAAATTTCTTAACCCATAACCTGCAATTTTTATTAATCCTTTAGAAAATCGTTTAGTTATGGGTGCAGCTCGAGAATCCAACCAACTAATGCAATTCATTAAAGAGTTTCCGTGTTTATCTATTGGAATTGTGCAATTCATTTGACAATCAACAGACAATGCTATAATCTTATTAGGATCAATTTTACTTTGTTGAATTAAAGTATTTGTGGCTTCTTTCACAGCAATCCAATAATCTTCACAATGTTGTTCAGCACACCCTAAAGTTGGATAAAATAATGGGTATTCTTTCTTTATTTTAGAAATCACATTCAATTCTAAATCAAACAGTACAGCTTTGTTGCCAGAGGTTCCTAAATCATGAGTTAAAATATATATATCTTTCAAAATTTTCACTATTCTATCTAATTTAATTATAATTTTTTAATTCGTCAATATAGTTAAATAATTTTTATTTAATTTATGATAATTCTAATGATTTGATCTCCTTACATAGTTTATTAAAAGAAATTTGATAACTACTTTAGTCACAATAAAATTATAAAAACTTATAACAAAACAAATCTTAATTATAAAAAACTGAATTATAGTTCATTAAATTAAAAACAAGGTTATATTGAAAATGGAACCTTTGAAAACTATTTCTAGCATTGAAATACCAACTAATAAGATGTTCTACGATAAAAAGACAAATGTTTTTTCAGCTGAAATTTTGGATTTTATGTTTGTTGGAACTTATAAAAAATCTACTAGGATATCTAAAGTATTAGATGATATTTTTTCATCTTTCAAGGAAATTCAAATAAACCGTAATGATATATATTTCATTGATTTTGTGACTAATGCTAGAATGGCTGAGGATAAAAAATTAAAGGATTTAAAACTCTCAAAGAAAAAAAAAGTAGAAAAAAAGAAAGAAAAAAAGGAAGAGAAACCTGAAGAGAAAATTACACTTAAGGATACAATAGAAAAGCAGGCACTAAAACTTAAAGAAGAAGATTATGAGCTTGAAGAATCTTATGATGAAGATAGTGAATTACTATATGGTGGAGATGATTTTAAATTTAAAGAAGAAGTTGTCGAGGAAGAAAAACAACTTAAAAGAGATGTAAGGGAATCTGAAAGATCTAGGAGAGAAGCTCCAAAAGCAAAAAAAAAAGAATCGAGAGAATTCCCTTCTCCAGCTCCAAGTAGAGTAGCTCCACCACCCCCTCCCGCTGCTGGTGCGCCTTCCAGACATGATTCTACTACATCAGCACCTCCTCCACCTCCTGGTGGTCCACCCTCAGATGTTTTAGCAGGTTTAGGGGCACCTCCACCAAAATCTGAATTTGAACCTTCTATAGTAGCTCCTGAAGAGCCTCAACCTACTATTTATGAAATTAACATGGGACTTCAATATTATTCAGTGATGATGGAGCAAAGAAGTTATTTGTTTTACGTCTATTTCTCACATAAAGAGTTGAAAAT
Source organism: Promethearchaeota archaeon (assembly GCA_048941625.1). Taxonomy (GTDB): domain Archaea; phylum Asgardarchaeota; class Lokiarchaeia; order Sigyniarchaeales; family SOKP01; genus Loki-b32. The sequence continues at coordinate 20,276 of JBHLNK010000054.1, forward strand.
TGTGGATGAAGAAGGTAAAACAATTTACGAAACTACGTTTCAAATAGTAACAACTAAAAAAGAACCACCTGTTTTGGATCTCAAAATTGAAGGAGATGGATTTGAAGTACATCCAATATTCGGAAAAGTTGAAGTCAAAAAGGACGCTGTGAATCCCCCAGTTATGATATTTTCTATTATGCCAATAAAATCTAAAAAAGATAAAAAGAAGAAGAAAGAAAGTGAGAGAAGATACTTAAACGTGTACATAGAATTCGAAGAAAAAGTAATTAGTCATACAATTCTATCAATAATTGTACAACCAAAATATTTTAAACTTAAAATAGGTCCAATCCAATTAAACCTGAGTAAAAAAGCAGCTGCAATAATATCATTTATTTCAATATTAATCGCGGGAATATCTTTAATCTGGACACTCTTTTCTTGGGATCCTACATCAAGCTTTATAGATATATTGAGTGGTTTCGCTCCTGGTTTAGGATCAATTGTATTTGTCGCAATATTTTTAATTACGTTGTTTAAGGAAGGGATTTATCCTTTAAAAGAAAAGATAAGCGCATTTCTTAACTTTGATCAGGAAGGTATTCTAATAAAATAGGTAAGAGAATAAAATAAAAAAAAAAAATGAAATATTTTTTAATTTTTTTCTTTAATTTCCTTTTTAAATTTTTTACTTTGAAATTTTAGAAGACAATAGTTTGTTCTTAGACAATCATTTGATCAAAATATGCTGTAATATTCAAATGGTCTTGTTATTAATGGATAAATGTTAAATATTATCTTAAAATCATTTTAAACTAAAGTCAGATATTATCCATTAATTGCAATGAGAACTAAACCCAAATTAATTATTGCGACAGTTATTTTAGTAATTAACTTTACAATCTTGATCATTACAACTTATTTTCTTAATTTTAATCCAATAAATAATGGGAGTAACAACGGAAGTAATGGAGATATGATAATTAGTGATCCAATTTCTATTAATGGTGAGGGATCTAATAATTGGAATTGGGCTGTCTCCCAACCATGGTGTTATGGTTCAGGTACAAGCGAAGACCCTTATATTATCGAGAATTTAATTATTGATGCTTCTGAATCAAATTTTTGTATTGAGATTAAGAATTCATATAGGTTTTTTCATATTAGAAATTGTATTTTGCAGAATGCTGTTTTCGCTGGGATAGCTTTAAATAGTGTTTTGAATGGAACAATTTTTAACAATACAATATATGATATTTGGAATGATGGAATAAATGTAGTGAACGGTCCATTCAACTACATTAAAGAAAATAATATTTATAACAATCATAATGGAATTTGGTGGGTACATAGTTGTTTAAGTAATATTACCAATAATTTAATTAGTAATAATGAAATTGGGATTAATATTTCTTGGTGTAACGATATCAACGTGTATGATAATATTATAACCACTGGTGGAAATGCAATTTGGCAGGGTTGGACAAATTATAGCATTTATTCTGGTAATCAACTTGTAAATAATGATAATAGCGGATTCCATATTGAGCTTAGCCATTTTTCTAAAATATCAAATAATCTTATTAGTTATCATCAATGGTATGGAATTCTTTTATCATTGACAACTCAAAATAGGATCTTTGATAATCAATTCATCGAAAATGGAATAAATGCACGTGATGATGGAACTGATAATCAATGGGATTATAATAATATTGGAAACTACTGGTCTGATTATTTGGGCTCAGATGCAAATGATGACGGAATTGGTGACACGCCCTACAACATTACAGGGTCAGCGGGAAGTCAAGATAACTATCCTATTTGGGATGATAGGCCTGGTTAAAGGAAAATTTTTTTCTCAATCATTCTATATTCTTGAACTAAATTCAATCCAATTTTTTTAATTTACTCTAATTTTGTTAATTTGTCTTTTTTGGGATTATGAGTTAATTATCTCTTGGACTTTTGTAAAATTTCATTCCAAAATTTCTTTTTTAATTGACTAAGTTGTTTATTTTTTAATCTAGCTAAATATAGATTCCTTTTAGCAATCGTAGGATAATTATTAATATTTATTGTCTTTATTAAACCAGCTGATTCTGCTTTATTAGCCATTATTTCACTCATAATACTAATATAATTAGATTCACTCACAGTAGAAATTATTGAGTCGTTATCATTAATTTCTAATTTTATATCTAATTCTTTATATTTTGGAAATTGATGTTCGAAAGTGTCTCTCATCCCTGAACCTTTTTCTCTCCATACAAATGGATATTTACAAAGATTTTCAAAATCTACCGTACTTCCGTTTATTAATAATTCATGATAAGGTGAACATATGAATTTGAATTCCTCTTCTCCAATCTTGATGTATTCAAAATCTTTTTCATTATAACTCATAAAACTACCAAAACCTGCGAAATCTACCATTCCTTTTTTAATTAATTCAATAGATTTTTGAGAATTATTAATTATTACTTTAAAATTTACATTTGTGTTATTAGACCTAAATTCAGCAATAAAACGAGGTAAGATATGAGAACCAGGAATAGTAGAAGCCGAGATAATTATTTCCTCTATAATTTTATCACTGAATTGAGAAATTTCTTGCTTACATTCATCGTATAATTCTAATATTTCTTTTGCATATTTAAGAAGACATTTTCCAGCTTTTGTCAACTCAAATTTCTTCGTTGTTCTATCTATTAATAAAACATCCCCAAAATCCTTCTCTAATTGAGCTATTTGATGAGATAATGTACTTTGTGAAATGGGTAATTCTCTTGCCAAGTTCGAAAAACTTCTATATTCAGTTAATTTAACAAAATTGCGTAAGTAATCAAAATTCATTATTAATTCATCCTGAAATGCGATTTATACTATTTAAAATATATGTATGTTATTGTATTTTTATTTATCGAATTTTTTAATAGATTCTTTCGAAAAATTTAATAAATCTTTTAATTTAAATTTCATAACACAACGACTGATTTTGAATTTGATCATAAAAAGGAAATGCTAAAAATGTCTGAAAAAAAGAAGACCTTTACTATAATTATTGGAGATGGAGGATACACTAAAGAGCGTCCTTACACCATGTTAAGATTCGCTTATACTGCTTTACTAGATGATCATAAGGTGAATATATTTCTAGTAGAAGATGGAATTTTTGTAGGGAAAAAGAACCAGGATCCAACTACTTACGATAATATAGGAAATTGGATGAAAGATGTAATTTCTGAAGGTGCAAATGTGAAAGCTTGCGGTGTATGTATGAAAGCACGTGGTATGACTGAAGAAGAACTAATGGAAGGTATTAAAAAAACAACTATGAATGGATTGGTTGAGATGTGTCAGGAAGCTGATAATATATTAACTGCATGATTTTTAATTAGGTTTTAATTATGACAGAAATCCGAAAATTAGACTGTTCAGGTTTAGTTTGCCCAATGCCTGTTGCGAGAACAAAAAGAATATTACTTGAAATGCAAAGTGGAGAAATTCTTGAAGTTGTTGGTGATTATGCCGAAGCTGGTGAAAATATTAAGAGGTATATAGATAAACGAGATGATAAAATCTTAGAATATAAGACAGAAGGAGAACATTATTATCTAAAAATCGAAAAAGTTTAAGATTTGATCTAATCTTTATCACAAATTTTACAATACATCCAAAAATCAAATATTAGAATAAGATTTAAAATTATTTCCAAGATTATTTTATTTTGTTATTAATGAGAGAGAATTTCAAAATCCGTAAAGCTAAACTTCAAGATGCTAAAGGTATACATAAAGTAATTCTTTCTGCTTTTGAGGAGTATCGTAAATATTATAGTTCTAAAGGTTTTGAAGATACGGTAATGTCCGAAGAATTAGTATTAGAACGTATGAAGAATATGACTATTTATGTAGCAGAAGATAAAAATAAAAACATTATAGGAACAATTGGTTGGCAGAAAATAAGCGATAAGGAAGGTCATATACGTGGTATGGCTGTGAATCCTAAATGGCAAGGAAAAAATAGTCCTGCATCAGCTTTATTAAGAACTGTGGAGGAGGATGCATTTACGCAAACGTGTCAATTTTTATCTTTAGATACAACAGCAATATTACAAAGAGCTCAAAATTTTTACAAGAAGCATAAATTTTTAGAAACTGGTAAAACAGGAGACTTTTTTGGTTCAAAAATTTATGAATATGTCAAATATCTTTAAATAGAATATTAAAACAGTTACATTTTTGGTTTTCGACAGCGAATTATCAAGAAATAAGGAATTATTCTACTACCATATTCCTCAGGATGATTCTTCAAGGTTACATCATCAGCATATGGTTCACAAAATTCTTCTAACACAAAACCTTTTTTTATGAGTAGATTTAACCATTCTGAAAGAGTTCGAGTAAATCTAGGAATCTTAAATTTTGACATTTTATCAGTAATAATTTTAGGAGCTGCTCCAAAAATCCACTCTTCAATTTCTCCATTAAGTTTTTTAAAATAGTCTTCAATAATGAAACCAATTTTTTTATTTTGTTCATCTCTAATCCATCTAAATTCTGAATTGCTAACAAACGGATGTGTCATCGAAAATTGAAAGAATCCTCCCGGCTTTAGGACTCGGAACGTTTCAGCAATTGCACTTTCGTTATCAGCAATGTCCATGATGCTCATTGTAGCAATAGCAAATTCAAAGTAATTATCAGGAAATGGAAGATTGGTAGCATTAGCAATCTGATATTTAATTCCTAATTGCTCTTTCTGTTCAGTTTCTTTAGCATGCTCAATAAAAACTTCTGATATATCAATAGCTACCATTTTTGCTCCTTTCTTTGCAGCTATTCTTGTATTATATCCTTCTCCACATCCAATATCAAGTCCATATAGATTTGAAATATCTGGAAGCATTTTGAAGAAAGCAGGTGAATTTATTAGGTCCCTACATCGATCGTATCCCATTCTTGCTAGTTTTACCCAATTTTCTGCATTTTTATCCCAATACTTACCAACTTCTTTATCATCCAACCTAAAGCACCCTTCATAGACTAATTTTAGATTAGGGAATTACTTTGATTTTTATTATAATTTTGGTAAAAATAAAATTATTTTGAAGCTTAATAATCTTCATTATAAATAGCTTATAAAAATAAAAAATATCCTAATACATTTAAAAATCATGATTGAAATTACCAAATATTCTGATTTTGAACATAACATAGGAAAGATTGTTAAGATTATTGGTAAAACTACTAAAGAAATATGGCAACATTTTACAATATTAGTTGAAACTCATCCTTATATGAAATATTTCGATTTAGAGGATGGTTATCAAATCGTAATATATTCAAAAGAACCGATTTCTTGTGAAAATAAGGTTGAAATCACAGGTAAGCTAATAAAGGCAGAATATTCACGTACAAATCCGCGATCCAAAATAGATGATGAATACTTTGAATATCAGTTAATAGTTAATTCTTGGAACTGCTTATAACTTAAATAAGTGAATACTATTCTTTATTGTTAATAAGTTGGATGTTTCATCCCGATTAGATCTTTATAATTTTGTTCAGTTTTAGGAAACTCATAAAAATCTTAAAGAAAATTAGTTATGTGCATCTTCAAATTTTTTAGAAACCAAACAAATTAAGCAATATTGCATAATATTGGGAATTTCTATGAAAATTAAGAAATTACAACCTTATAAAGAAATATAGATATAAACTAGTAATATATTAAATATGATGTTTATCAATTTCCTTTATTTTTATAAAAATTTTAATAAAGGAAAATTAAAGATTATTTTGTTTTAAAAAAGAA
>JBHLNK010000139.1:0-5919 GCA_048941625.1 Promethearchaeota archaeon
TTATTTAACAAAGGAGTATTTTAGAACCCTGATATGCGGGGATATTGACTTTAATGACTATCCGAATAAAAAAATCAACGTGTATCATGCTTTAGATATCGATTGTGATTTACTGAATACGTTCAACATCCGTATGAAAGATTTAGAACTTCAGTCTTTTCAATTTATCGATATCTATTATTCTAACGATGATAATATTGAAGAAATTAAGCTTGAAGGTTCAGTTAATTATGACTGAAGATTTCAAATTGCCTTTAATCAAGAGTTGGGCAGAATTTTCAAGGTACGATATGAGCTCCCTAAAAATCCTCAAAATTATTCCTTGATCTGCATCGGGGATTGAAACATGATGGATTCGAACCTTTATTATTGAATATTAACAAATTTAGTGATGATTTAAACAAGAAAGAGTTTCAAAATTTATTCTTATGAATAATAAAATCACCAATTATTATAGGTAGATCAAATTGAGAATTAAATAAAATCAAATAGATGGATATTGCCAAAACACCTTAAAAGAAGTTGACCAAGAAATCTAGATCATTAAAATTGGAGATAACATAACCTAAATAAAATAAAAGAAAAAAAGGGGTTAAAGTATTTAATCTGGGGATATCGGTGGCCTTGGAGGTATAGGTGGTGGTTTTGGTGTAGGCTTTGGTTCAGGCTCAGGTTCTGGCTCAGGTTCTGGCTCGGGAGGAGGAGTCGGTTCTGTATAGGGTTTTACAATGTAAGGTTGAATATTTAGATATGATAAATAGATCTCTGGTTTGCCATACTCGAATTTTGGTTGTATTGATCTATCAATCCATAGACCAGTTCGAGCATAAATTTTATTGGAAAATGTGACTTTTGCGCTAAGGGTTATAAACTTACCAAAGCTTAGTTTTGCGGAAATAGAAGTCGTTGCAGAGGTTTCATCTATGTACGCTTCAATTTTTCCATTAGGATTGTCATATTCAGTAGTATGTTCACCAATCTTTGAATAACCACTTGTATAACACACGCTCTCCTCATACTGATTCTGGTAGTCTACCACTAATAAATCATCAAATTCTGCTCGGATAAACTCCAAATTAGTAATTAATTCAAGGTAAGGCTCATTTTCTCCAGGAAGTATAACTTCTTTTCTATCTATTAGAAAATCATTTCGGATAAATATGATTTCATCTTGATCTGTGTAATCTAACATAATTCCATAGTAGTCTTCATCTTGTATTAGATTCATTGAAGCAAAAGGTATTGAAATTGAGAATCCCCACAACCCATGAGATGCTCCAAAAGCTATTGAAAATGTCAGATCGACGCTGTAAATGCTACCAACTCTATAATAACTTTCGACACCTTCAACCTCGGGGGCAAATAACCGACAGAGTGGATACGCTATGCTAATTGGGTAATTATTAATTACATTCCCTTCACCAACATGATTAAAGAAGATATTATCGATGTATAAATTAGTTAGCGAATGGGCATTTACTCCGAATCTAAGATAGCTTATATAATCATTTACTTCAACTGATTCATAAATTATTAATTGTTTATCAATATAGATTGTATAACCTATATTTGAATCATCATCAATTTGCATGATAATATCCATTTGATATAATTGTCCTTGGATAAAATCAGAAGTAAGAAGTGTTCGTATTGCAGCCCCTTTTTCTGTATAATGTATTCCAAGTGATGAAAATTGTATTGATAAAAGTTCGATAACAGAATCAGAAAAAATTTTGACATAACCATAATTGTCTTCCTCATTATCTTGAGTATTATATACTAGTTGAAATGAGAGCAGTATCGGTGATGCAGGATTAAAATTGCCAGCCGCAATACTGTCCATAAGCGGTGCTGCACCAAATACCTGTTGTGAAATTTTCACCATTTTTGAGGATGGATTAATACCTAATCCTTCATTATTAGAATCAATTATCATTACTTCAGAATATCCGGATAATTCATTGACGTTCCAATTTTGTGGATTACTTCCTAGTTCTTCATTTTCAAAATCCTCTATCATTGGATTTGTAATACTTTCTAAATTGAAGTTATAACTCCCACCATGAGAGCTCACAGATATCATTTGGGTATAATACCCTGATTTTGATACTTCCATCTGTCCTAATGAGATATAATCATTTCCCACACAATAATAACCGTTACCATCAGTATAATCAGTAGAGACTTGATCACCACTGCTTAACAGTCTCACCAACGCACCTTCTAAAGGATTGCCGAATTGATCCCTTACATAACCAGTATATGTTGGTAGATCATCACCAGGACTAAGGTGCAATGAATGCTCGTCAATTTCAGGCTGGATTACTGGCAATGATAGAAATACGTTAGTAATCATTAGTAAAGTTAACCCTATAAAGCTAATAAGAATAGTTTTTTTACTGTTCATATGTTTTCATTCCCTCTATATTTTTTACTATATTTTTTAGATAAATTATAGTAGTAAAATGAAGAATTGATTTATTTAAATACTTTATGAAAGATTCTTGCTAAAAGATTAGAAAAATTAATCCCAAACACCACTCACAAATTCGCCGAAAAAAGAACTATTAGAAAAGACAATCTCTCTTAAGGATTCAATCAGAAAATATTTGTTTAGTAATAAACTACCAAAAGAAGATAAGTATGATATAATTGAAGAATTAACTAAGAAAGCTCCTGAATTTTTTATGAAAAAAATATATCCTTATCTTCTTAACAACCCTAAAAGATTTATAATTGATTTTGAAGTTTTAGATACCTTTGATATGGACCGATATATCATAAATAATTATTGTCTTTTTGAGGGAGAAGAAATTCTAACTTATTTTGTTGGAATTAATCATTTTAAAACAACTAAATCCGTGGAATTTATTGGACGTATCTATTTGACTAATTATAGACTAATCTTGAGTGGATGTATAAAGCAAACGCAAATGATAGTCTTTGATATTCTTGCAAATCTCATTAAAGCAAGCATATATGCTAGAAGGAGGGTTATGAGAGATACTTTATCATAAGTATATCATGATAAAGCTTCTTTTATTAATGTTGGCGAATGAGGTTACTCAATTCCATTACTAAACGCGAAGAATATTCAAAGGGATGATAAAAAACTCTGGTATTATATTGAGACGGAAATAAAAAACAAGATACAAAAAGCATCAATATTAATTACCCCCAAAAAAGGAATACATCAATCGGAAGAAGAATTCGAAAACCAGAAGGAACCGGTGTTAATTCAAATTCAACAGATTCTTGAAAAGAATCAATAAGTCTAGAAATTTTTGGCTCAAACAAGAAAAAAAAAGGATTTTAGTTATTCTTTCTGAAAGTTAATAAAATATTCTCCTGATAAACTAAATTCATATTCTGGCAAATCACCCGTTTCAAGTCTCATAGGCATTACATTAGTAAACTTGAAATATGCTCGTTTTACCACAATATTCCAGTTATATTGTATTTGGTACTGACCATTTGAATATATTCCAATATCCCAATCTCCTTGAAATCGGCTGTCTGTTCTACCATTATGAAGTGGACCACTTTTTCCTCCAATCGGAATTCCATTATCATCGCCACTAAGCCAAGAGATTTCATAAGCGGTCTTCTCATCATTAATAAAATCTTTTGTTATTAATGGCACAGTACCCCCACCACCAACATCTATTAAGGACAGCAAAAAAAAATAAATATCAATAGGGATTGTTACATACCAGGGAGCTAAAGCAAGAGAAAGTGTAACAATTAATTCAAATATATCATATATATGTTCAATAGTGTCATCTTTTTCACCGTTATCCTCATCATCTATCTCAATGTACATATCCTTAACTAATTCTGGTTTATAAGTATCTCCACCGTGAAATTCTTGTAAGCAATCTCCCTCAGAGTTAAGTACTTTCATTTGAATATTAAATAAATCAAAATAATAATACTCATAATAATCTTGAGTTGTAGAATGCCATTCTACCTCATATTCATGAGCCATTTGAAGTGATAGAGAAGGATGAAAACTATATTCATTAACTCCAGGACCTTCATCTAACAAATCCTTATTGTCAAATGGAACATCAGATCCAAACATTACCATTAAATCATTATACTCCTCACCGAGAATATAAATTTGAGTTGGAGAATAGTAATCATTACCAATATCATCATTATAAAGATCTATTGTCTGATCTCTATAATTAATACTGTCTGTATAATAACAGTTGTAGAGTTCTAAATAGTCTAATATATAAGTTGATGATCCTGAATTCTCGATTTCAAGAATAACGGTATGAGTAGTTCCTAGACTAAAATTAGGGATTTCTATTACTTCAGAGGTATAGTCCGTATTAATATCAATGTATTTTGTCCAAAAAGAGGCCTGATCAACAAAAATGGGATCAATATAAAGATTTATCCTAACAAATCCATCGAATCCAATCTCACTGATTTTAAATTGAACTTCTGCGGTCTCTTCGCCAATATAGTAGAAAGTATACCCTAATTTTACTTTTTCACCCTGAGGAAAATAGCGATTAGTAGAACCTATTAAAGGTTGTGGTATTGGCAACTCAACCACTACTGATTGTAAGTTAGAAGATAATGAATTCTTTCCTGTATTAGGATCATATGACTTAACTTTATATGTCCAAATACCATCAGGTCTTACATCAGTATAAGTTTCCTCTTCGATAGTCGCTAACCATAAGTAAGTTTGAGTCTCTGGATTTAATCTAAATACTTTATATAAGACTCCAGGTACATGACTCCATTCTAACAAAATAAAACCATCATTGTCCGGGGAAGTGGGCTGATAGAGTGCAGGAGGATTTGGTGGAAGTGTACCTCCTCCACCATCCCCAGGATCAAATTGTGCAAGTACACTCGTAGAAAATCCGATAATAAACAAGAAAGCAAGACAAGATACTATAAACAGCTTTTTTCTATAATTATTCATGGTCTATCCATCTTAATTGAATTCAATTTAAGGTTTTTTTAAAGCATTGAATTTCAAGTCTAAATTAGCTCTAGACTAATGCTAAAGAATCCAATTCAGTATATAAATGTTATTCCATTAAATTTTTTTTGCACATAAACATAATTTCTCCAATAAGCATTTAAGTAGAATTTAAGTGAAATATCAAAATAGTGGAAAAATTAATAGAAGCGTTAAAGTTGTATTCTAAATAGAGAATTAATATTTAGCTAATTTGTCGTTAAAATCAGACGCGGAATTTAGCTTTCATTTCAAGTTTCTACAGAATTTGGGATAAAGCAAAAATTCGCGTCCTCACCTCCCTTATTGAATGCTCCAATTGTAACTATACTTGTCAAAAAATATGGAAAAAATGTCCAATATGTAACACTCCTCTAAGCAAAACTAGGTGAAATGCTGTGAAGAAAGAAACTCTTAAAATTCTCTTCCTAATATGTTGTATTGCTTCCATCACCACTATTACAATTTTAAATATTCTTGGTTTATAATGGGTACCAAGCTATAAGTTCAAGTGATTCAAAACGTAAATAAATATCATCAGTATCTTTAATCGGATTTTCTTCAAACCAATAATCATCTAAAATAATTACACCATAATTAGTTTCGAAAATATGGTTACAATTTTTATATATTTCATATCCATTATGCATATACCAATTACCTTTTGTTTTCCAGATTAATGGTATTGTATAGTCTTTTCTGTATCTTCCATAAAACACAAATGGATGAGAAAGAAGAACGCTAAAACTATATAAGCTCACTTTCTTAAAAGAAAATGAACTTCCAATCAATGCTTCAACCCATTGATTTTCATAGTTATTTGGACCTGGTAAAAGATCACTATACAGGATAGAGATTTTTCCATCTTGAAATTGGATTGTTAACTTATATTGATTTTTAAAATTCTTTATTTCTTTTAGAAATATTCTCAT
>JBHLNK010000140.1:0-5759 GCA_048941625.1 Promethearchaeota archaeon
GTATAGGTTTTTGAAATGGGAAAAGGAACAGTTAAATGGTTTAACAAAAAAAAGGGGTATGGGTTCATTACTCCCGACGATGGTTCTCCTGATATTTTTGTTCACTATTCTGCTATAGAAGGTGGAGAAGGTGAATTTAAGATTATTTATGAAGGAGATATTGTTGAATATGAGGTTACAGAAGGTCAAAAAGGACCACAAGCAAGTAATGTGAATGTAATTGAGAAGGGACCCCGAACGAGTACCCAAGGCCGAAGATCTTTTTATTAATAAGATTAATTATTAATTAGATAAAAGAACACAGGATTTAAATATTAGGAATTTTGGAAGATATGAAATATATGAAAATGAGTTAATGAACTTCTTTTTAGTGTTATTTTAAATCTTACAGATTCCCTTTTTTTTATTTTTATGATTTTAAGCGGTTCACTTAAGCTTAAAGCAACTCTCGACGGATTTGAATTTTCTACTAAACTTTAAATTTTTCCCCATCCTTTAGTAGAACTGTATTTTCAAAATTTTCACTAAACCATTGAGGATGATCTGTATGTACCGGAAGTATAATATCGGGATCTATAGTTTCAATTGCCCTAATTAAGTCAGATTTTGAAACATGGCCAGATGCATGATATCCTTTTGTAAATTGGAGGCGAATTTTATCGTTCTCTTCCGAAACTTCAAATCCAACAATCTTGAAATTGAAGAATTTAAGCCAATTATACAATCTTATGAAAGGATACTCAGATTCTTCTTCAAAAGCTTCACTTGAAGAATAGATATATGTTCCATTAATGGGCTTTATATCTAAAAGATTTTTTATGTCAAAAAGAGAAAAGCAAACTATGAAGTTATCTGGATCTTTCGAGATCTCTATTGGATCTATATAATTTATTTCTCTTTCTGAATTTTTAAGAAATTTTTCCCAACCTTTTTTTATTGGTTTTAAATCTCCGTAGACTCGCAAATCTTTTATTCTATCGATCTCATCAGCTTTCTCAAGTGCAATAAGTAAATAGGCGTCTCTTGGAGTGATAATAAGAGATCGTCCTATTTTCTTTGCAATTGAGTTAAACATTTCAAGTCTTTCAAAATTTCGGGCCGTAAAATCTGCAATGATAAGTCCTTTTGCGTCTTCAGCAGTATTTAAAGAATTTTCATATACAATTTCTTCAGATTCATTGACATCTTCTCTTTTAGCTCTAGTTCCTTCAATTATTAGGATAGATGCTTCTTTAGCTTTTTTAATAAACTCTTCACTTTTTATCCGTTTTTTTCCATGGAGTCGAAAATCACCTGTATAAGCAATAGTTTTATCACCAGAAATAATATAGGCTGTTGCTCCATAAATTGAGTGATCTACTTCAAAAGCTTTTATTTCAAAACTAGATGATAAATCATTTAGGAGAGATAGATTCCCTTCATTGAATTTTGTACGACTTTTGGTAGTTAGATTTAGGAACTCCTTAAAGGGTTCAGAAAAGGTCTCAGTACAAATAAAATCTCGTCCGAAATCATTATATTTTTCCGGTTTTAAAATTCGCTTATCCTTATTTAGTATCTTAAGTGAATAATAAGCAACGTCAGAGCCTAGCATTGCAGAAGAAGAATCTAGCATTGCTTTGAGTAGCATAATAGTAGAAGGTGATGCAATAATCGGGTAATCTGTATTGAGTAATCCGATATTTCCACAATGATCCATATGTGCATGACTAAGAAGCAAAGCCTTCACATTCAAAGAAGGAAATGAAGTAATATTAATATCCATCGGGATTAAATCTTTTCGATAAATATTAAGCCTAGGAATTAAATTGAGTTGAATTAGATCGTGAATTCCTCTCGGTTTTCTAGGGGAAATAAATTCTTGAAAAAAATCTCCATACTTTTTGAAATTCATTCCAAAATCAAGAAGAATTCCCTCATCTTTTTCCTCTAAATATATCTTATTTCCTCCAATTGTATTATTTCCATCAAATATTTGTATAGATGTCATCATTTTGATAAATTCTATTATTTTGGTGAATAAGTTTCTTTCCCTTAGATATTACTATAAATTCTTTATTGATTACTTTATTTAATTTCATCTAGAAATTTTATTAATGCTTGGTTATTGTATTTCATTAGTTAATTTATAGAAACCAATGGGATGAAAATATTTGGAGCATATAGTCAGATTAACATTTTTTGGGGGTGTACAAAAGGTTGGTGGAAATATGGTTCTTTTAGAGGATTTTGGATATGATGTGAAATTATTTCTAGATTTTGGGATTAATTCAATTGATTTTTATAAGTTTCGTGGAAATCATCCTGATAATAATGAAATTGAGATATTAACTGATTGTCATATATTGCCTCGGGAAATAGACCTTCCAATTAAAAATCTTTATTCATCCTATTTTATATTTGATCATAAAAAATTTAAATTTCCTCAAAAAGTACGAGAGTGTGAAGGTAAAGTCGATCCTCCTACGAATCTTGATGGTATTTTAATTTCTCATCCTCATAGAGATCATTATCGAGGAATATCATTTCTAAATCGAAATGTACCAATTTACACAGGAGTAGTTACCAAAAGAATAATTAAAGCCTACTCAAGAAGTTCAGCTCAAAGATTTGAAAATTTCTTATATGGTTTAAAGTGGATAAAATTTAGGACCGGGAATATTATCAAGCTTAAAAAAATGGAAATTTATCCCATGCATGTCGATCATTCAATACCAGCAGCATATGGTTTTATTATATGTACATCGGCAGGAATAATAATATATACAGGAGATTTTAGAATGCATGGTCCACATCAATTCATGACGGCTGATTTAATAAAGAAGGTAAAAGAACTATGTAAAACTAAAGGACAAATAGAAAGTGATTTTACTCATAGAGAGGGGAAAGTAATTGCATTAATTTGTGAAGGAACCCATATACATAAAGGTTCAATTGAATCTGAGAGAATAGTAAAGAGGCATTTAAGAAAACTATTTAATGTAATGCCTTTTGATTATGTTATAGTTCAATATGGGAGAATAGATTGGGATCGATTTAGAACTTATGTCGATATCGCAAAAAAGTACAATTGGAAATATATAATCTTAGATAAAGATGCATATTTTTATAACCGTTTGAATAAAAAAGCAATATATAATTCTATGAAAGATCCAAATATAGAAGCAACAGATAATATTATTATTCTCTCACAAGAAAAACGTAAATTTCATTGGAAAAAGGAAATTGATCAGCTGTTGGGTAAAATTAGAAAAGATAAGCGTGTAATAAATTTAGAAGATTTAAAACATTTGAATGGGAAATTTTTTTTATATATCACTTCAATTCAAGATTATGACATAATAAAGAACTATTTACCTAAATATTTAAGAGGTGTTTTTATTTCATCCAATGTAGATCCTTATTCAGAGGAATATCGGATGGATAAGAGGTTCATTTCAACAGATTTATTAGATTTTGGCATACCTTCTTACCGGATTCATGCTTCAGGTCATGCAAAACCTCATGATATAATTAGATTTGTCAACGAGATTGATCCTCAAAAATTAATTCCAATCCACACCGAACATCCTGAATTTTTTAGAAAATTATTTAGAAAAGAGAAAATTGAAGTAATTTTACCAATTCGTGACGTACCAATTGAGATTTCCCCTTAATAAATTTTTAATAAATCGTTATAGTTGTAATTCAAAAAAGACAGCATCTTCAAAAGGGTTATAACGATACGGATGAATTTTTTTAAAACCTAAGCTTAAATATAAATTAATAGCCTCTCGCATAAAAGGTAATGTATCCAAACGAATTGATTGATAACCAATATCTTTTGCCTTGAGAATTATTGCTTTTAATAAGGCTTTCCCAATATTTTTATTTCTAAAATCTGAGCGAACAAATAATCTTTTCATTTCACATATATCATTTTTAAATTTTCTTAATCCTACACATCCAGCTACTGTATCTTCAGAGAAGGCTAAAAGAAGACATCCCTCTGGAGGGGCATAATTTCCAGGTAAATTATCTAATTCCTCATCGAAATTCTGAAAATCCAAATTAATATCTAAATAATTAGCATATTCAATGAATAAATCTCGAGTTATCTTTATTAAGTCTTTAGATATGGCTTGTTTAATAACTAACATTTTTGTACTATAATCTATTTAACTATCTAAATAAATCACTATTTTATTAATAATACATATAGATCTCCTTTAAATTAAAAGACAATAATTTAGATAATAATTACTAATAGTTGAAAACATGAAGCAAAAAGACCAAGAAAGCCCTTCTGACTTCTCAAAGTTACTTGAATTTGTAATATTTTTATTATTTTTTTTAGGTCCTTTAACTGGTAATATTATCAACGTTTTATTTGATGTCCTTTCTTCAAATTTTCAAGTTACCCCTGATGATATATTAATTGCAATTCCAGCGTTTATGTTTCCATTTGCAATTACTCAAATATTTTCAGGTGCAATATCAGATATTAAAGGTAGAATCCCTGTATTAATTTTAGGGTTAAGCTTATTTACAATAGCGATGCTAACAGCTGTTTTATCATTTAATCTTGAAATATATGTTATCGCAAATATAATAGGAGGTATCGGATTTGGGTTTATTAATCCTGTTCTTATAGCACTAATGACAGATATTAGTTCTTCTTCTAACATACCAAAAAAAATGGGTTATTTAGGAGCTAGCGCTAATCTTGGAGTAGGTATCGGCCCTTTAATTGCCTCTCGGATGATTTTAATTGGTTGGCAGTCTATCTACATTTTATTCATTATTATAACTTGTTGCTGTTTAATATTTTTTCTCATATCTACTAGACCTCCTCAAAAAATTCTGAAACAATCAGGAATTCGTATTTTTATATCTCAATTATCACAGGAATGGCGGCGATTAATTGTAATTCTAATGATGGTATCAGCATTCTTACTCGCTCATACGTACATAGCAATAAATATTTGGACTTCGAAAACTTTAACACAATCTAATGTTTTAGATGAAAAAACAATCGGAAATATTCTTGGTTTATCAGGGATTGGAGCTGCAATAACGGGATTAATAACAGGTTATATGATAAAACAAAAGGGTGTAAAAATTCCTTTAATTATGGGTTCACTGATACTTTTTCTTTCTATTATGACATTACTAGTTATTGGGGATATTAGCAATCCCGTCAAATTCATTTTTATGACAATTGCTTGGATATTAGCTGGATTTTCTGGTGGAATTCTTTATACTTCATTGACCTATTATTGTCAGGTTTTATCTCCAGAAAGACGAGGAGTTTTGGCAGGTTTATTAACAGCAAGTTATTTTATAGGAATAGCATTAGTCCCAACAACTCTAGCTCCATTCTCAAATGAGTTTGATATTATTGGTATATATTGGGTTATTTTAATTATAACTATTATTTTCATTATAATCATATTTCTATTATATACTATGGAAAAACGTGAATTTCATAAAAATAAATGATTTATAATGAAAAAAAGTACTTCAAGGTTATTTTTTAGAAATTATGAAGATGTTAATATTTAAATTGTTTTTTAATTCTTTTATCTCTTGATTCTAATGATTCTTTTTCTTTTCTTATTATACTAAAGACATCGTTTTTTTCTCTATTTGTTTTTAGTGCTTTTTCTAATTCATCTTCTAATTCATCATCTGAAAGGTTGTTATCATTCACAAATATTATAAAATAAAAGAAATTAAATATTTTTTTAAGACTTAATCATAATTAGCATCATCTTAAA
>JBHLNK010000141.1:0-5692 GCA_048941625.1 Promethearchaeota archaeon
TGACAGCCATCAAAAATCTAAATTTAAGTAATAATAAACTTACTAATATACCAACTGAATTATGGGCTCTAAAAGAATTAGCTGAATTGAATCTAAACAACAATCCATTTGAATCTGAAGAAATAACGATTTCACAAAAAGTACCTGACCTAATATTAAAATATCTGAGAAAGAAAGCGACAATAAGAGTTTTTATATCTCATGCAGTAATCGATTTTGAACCATATCAGATAGGACCTCTTGTAGAATTTCTGGAAAAACAAAAAGAGATATCTGAAGTTTTTTTCTGTGAAGAAGATCTCGCGGGAAATATTGATGAATGGATGCTAGATACAGTGCAGAAATGTCAATTAATATTATTCATCGCAACAAAGAAATCTGTTTTTGATTCTATAGATTGCACTAATGAATTACAATTAGCGGATAAGTTCTCTATTCCTGTAATTCCTTTAAAGGGGAAAGACGTAGACTGGTCAGATTTAGCTGAAAGAAATCTTTCAAGAGAACTAGGATTGGAATATGATACTGAAAATTTTGATACCTTTTGTGAGGATGTATATAAATACATTGAAAATTTCAAACGTGAAATTGATTTAATGGGAGAAAAAGAGCGAGAAAAAGGTATTACGGATATATATGAACGCTTTCGTCTTATGTTAGATGAAAGACTTGATAGTATACTTCGAAAAATAGATGATTTAGGAGAGAGAATTAATAGACTTGAAAATAGAAATCGTCAATAATATATTTTTATTAATCTTTTGATAATATAAGTATAAGCTAAAAAAGTTGAGGATATTTAAAATGGAATATAATGAAAATCACACAATAAAAGATTACTTAACAAAGCTTCGAACTAAGGAGGTATATATTTTACTTAACTCCGGGAAGGAATATTTGGGAACTATTAAGGAAGTTGGGCAATTTTGCTTGATTTTAGAACAAAAGGGTAATAGATCTTACTATGATTCAATAATACGAATAGATGATATATCTTCAGTGGAAATAAAAGTTCGATATGTTTAAATTTGAATCTAATATTTTTTTTATTCTTATTCTCTAAGTTGATTTAAAGGAGTAGATGAGTACAATTCTTTAGATTAAAAATGAGTTTTTAGAATTTTAAAGATAAATTTCGCATTTTTTTTCTTATTTCTATTTTTTCCTTAATGATTTTCCTAATAGAGTTTGAGATTTCCTTTCTTTTATCAATATCAGTGTGAATTGGTAGAACTATTTCCATAATACGATTCCCAATAGTGGCAATCGTTCCTTGAACGAATGTAATTGCTTGAATCTGTTTTTGAACGACATCCAAATTAAATAGATATAATAAAAGATAAGGATCTATATTTTCTTCATTTTTCAAAGTTTTTATCTGAAAAATATGGCTTTGAATTATTATTTTGGTATCCAATTCTGTTATATAAGCAGTTTTTCCAATTAAATTAGGACCCCCATCCTTAACTAATAAAATATCTCCAATTTCTATATTTTGTTTGTTTTTATATTGTTCATAAACTTCATCACTGGTCTTTTTATAAGAATTTAAATTTATTTCCCAGTTATTTAATTCACTAGTTCGAATAAATGGAATATCTCCTAATCCATATACATTTGATCCTATTTCATCTCCTCGAGGTAGATAACCACCTTTATTAGAATAGATTATTTTTTTATTAACTAAGTCCTCAATTGTTAAAAGTGTGAAGGTATTATCATCCGCAAGCTTCTTTAAAGTTTTTTCTACACCAGTATAGTAAAAAGGGATTAAAATCTTATTCTTAATTTGACTAAATTTTACTTTAAAGATTTTTTGCTCCTTAATATAATTAAACTCTTCAGATTCATTTATTTTCAAATGTAAATCAGTAAGATCATCATTAACTATATCATTTCCATTAGAATCTAGTTCTTTAGTTCCATCTTTATTCAGTTTATATAAAACTTTTCCATCTTTATCATGTCCGACATTCTCTATAATTGCAAAGTCAATTTTATAATCCTCTGGAACCTCATTTAATTTTTGAAAAAAAAGAATACTCGTTTTATTACATGTGTATGGTTGAAAAGTATTCTGATCTAAAGAAATTATTCCGAGTATCTTCCCCTTCGAAGTTAAGTATTCCCATATATAACGATCTGTAACATTCCCAAATATTCCTTCTGGTAAAACAATCCCTAATTTCCCTCCATTCTTGAGTAATTGAACACATCTTTCAATAAATAAGATCTGGGGAGATTGTTTTTTTACTAATTTATTTTGCATTTCCCATTTATCATTAACGTTTTTCCAAACGTGTGCTAATTGATAATCCTTTAAAATATTTTTATCAGTTATAGGGATCTTAACTCCAAATGGGGGATTAGTAAAGATATAATCAAAATTATCATTTATTATTAAATCTTTTGCTGGAGATCTATAACTTTTTGGATCCAATGAATCTTCGCAAAAGATATTTGAGTTTCCGTTACTTAATATTTCCAAGTATAGTTTACTTATCTTAGTTAAAAAAAGATCCTTATCAATACCGTATAAATTTGAAATTGATTTAATTCTTTCTTCCTTTGATTTTATTTTTGACCATATAAGATCTTTTGTTTCAAGAAGAAAACCACCATGACCACAAGCAGGATCTAAAATCTTTGAATCATAAATAGGATTCAAATAATTAACCATGAATTTTACGACATTGGGGGGCGTAAAAAACTGTCCTCCCTCATCTTTTAAGATTTTGCTAACAAAAATTTCGAAAGCATCACTTAAAATATCTTTAGATGATCTAAGAAGTGAAATCTCCTGTAATTCTTTAACAACCATATAAACAAGTTCCTTTGTTAATAATATTTGCTCATTTTCATACATAACATCGAAATATTTCTCCCGTACATTCTCATTGAAAAATGCTTCAATTCTTTTAAGAAGGTCATGATCGGATTCTCCATCCCTTAGGCAAAATTCTACTTCCTCTTCATCTTTTTTAGACTTTTCATCTACCAATTTACATAATAAGAGATTCACTATCTGCTTAGAACGAGCTCTAGTATCTGTATCTGTATATTTTAATTTCCCATAAAAATGCTGATTAATTGATGTAAAAACCTGTTTTAAATTGGTTGTTTTCTTTAAATCTTTTTTTCTTATTCTACTAGTTTTTTCTTCTGAAAAATCAGTAATATTTATGGGCATTTATTATTATCCAAAAAATTATATGCTTTCTATCAAGTAATACATCTCTATAATTCAATTTAAATTAATCAAATTA
Organism: Promethearchaeota archaeon; assembly: GCA_048941625.1. Classification (GTDB taxonomy): domain Archaea; phylum Asgardarchaeota; class Lokiarchaeia; order Sigyniarchaeales; family SOKP01; genus Loki-b32. The sequence continues at coordinate 3,267 of JBHLNK010000141.1, forward strand.
TTATTGTTTTTTATTAATTGAAAATTAAAGCAATTTTTATCCTCAAATAATTTGTAATTTGGAGAATTTATTGATTTTTCACTAGTAAAGAAATTTCAAATTGCACAACATTAAAATCTAAACTTAGTTTATAACACATAGTTGTCTATAGATAACTTACCATAGATAAACTGCAATTAAGGAAAACAAAAGAATTTAACTATAAACAAGAATAAAAAAAGCTATACAGTGAAAAAAGCTGAAAAATGGGTGATCATTTTTGCCTAAAGGAGATGATTCAAAAGTTTTTATCGGCAGAAAGAAATCAATGAGCTATGTTATGGCTGCCATGGTGGTATTGAATGAGAAACCAGTTACTTTATTGGCACGAGGGCGTTCTATTTCTCGAGCTGTAGATGTAGCTGAAATCTTAATCAACAAATTTGTTTCTGGGTCGAAGTATGGCGAGATAAAAATCGATACAGAAACAATCACAAATACCGATGGCACAAGTAGCAATGTTTCTTCAATAGAGATTGAAATTCTTCCGCCAAAAAAGTAAAGTATGAAAACAATAAAAATTAACAGGAGAAAATCAGGAGACTTTCTCGTACCTTTTTTTTTTTATTTTTTTTGAGAATTAAATCTTAAGTACTAAATTTATATTCATCAACATCAATTACAGGATGGTAACCAATTTTTTGGTAAATACTATTAGACACTGGATTCATTAAATCAGTAAATAAGAAACAAAATGTATTTCCTTCCTCTAAAATATGTTTACTAAGTTTCGCTACGCACTCGGTAGCATATCCCTTTCTTCTTAGGTCTGGTGGTGTATATACAAGATTTACTAAATTTCCATTAGGTGTTTTTCCAGCTTTTCTTGCCATAGATACTATTTCTTGACCATCTTTCAGTAGAAAGATTTTTTTAGCCTTAATATCATCTTTAACACCCTCGAGAGATCGTGCTATAATTGATTCTTCGGTCTCATTTAAAGCCTCCTTTATAAAATTTATAGTCCAATTCATAATTAGAGATTGATTCACTTCAGTACCTACAAAGAATTCTCTAGTTCCTAAAAAATCTTCTGTAACTTTTTCTAATTTGTAAATTCTTTCATTTCTAATTAATTGAGGTTTTAATTTCTTACTTTCACACCATAATTGAATAAATCTTTTTACACCATCTTTGAAACCAGTAACACCAGGTAATTCTATATTTTTTCTAAGTAATATATCGGTCAATGCATCAATAGACTTCAAATCTTCTGTATAGGAGATAAGTTGATTATACGGCGGTGTTCTTAAAGATACAAGCTTAATCTTGTTATCTTGTCTTACTATTGTTAGAAAGGGTTTATCTTCTCCATATCTAGTAGGATTATTTTTAACTGTATCAAGAACTGATAAAATTAGATTATTCTCTGCTTCCTTATTCAATAAAAAATCAATTATTAGATTATAAAACTTATTGATATCTTCATAGAACTTAACTTCCATATTTATCTATGAAGTTATCTTCGTTAATAAGCCATGATATTGTTAAATAGACTTTCCTGAAAATTTTATAGATTATTTTTTAGACTTTCAATTTTTTCAATAAAAATATCAAGTTTAGCTTTAGTAAGGCTTTGAGTGTCTATACTTAATATTAAATCTAAAAAATCTCTAATAAGAGGATGCTGGATAACTATACATTTTTGATTTAAAGTATTTACATCTAAAATTAATCCAGAATCTAATTTCTCCCCCATTCCTAATACATCCTTAAAAACTAATTCGTGAGTATCTGTGTAAGATAAGACTAAAATTTCTTCTGCTATCTGAGTACCATCACTTTTATTTATTATTTTAAATTCACACATAACTCTATTTTCACCTAAGTAAAATTTATACATTGAATAATTTTAGGTTAAACTTAATAAAAACAATTTTTTTAAATTGTCCTTAATAATTCTAAGTATAACAACTATTTTAAAAGTTCTAGCTAAAAATAAAAACAGAGGAAATTGAGTGAAATGGCACGTCCATATCAAAAAGCTAACATCCCAGGTCCTGAAATGGGCACTTCTGTTTCAGATCCGATAGTAATGGCTAATTTACTTAAAACCCCTAAGAAGACTGTCTTCGTTATCGGTGCTGAATCATTAAATTGGGAGCTTGATGGCAAAAAAGTTGCAGATTATTTCATAGAAATAGCAAATAAAATTGACTGTCACGTAGTGTCTACAGGACATGCATATAGTTATTTAAAAGATAAAATAGTAGAGAATAGATTGTATGATATGTCCTTGATAAATATCACAAACCGTTTATCTGATAAAGATTGGCCAGGGTTAGATGGAGAAGGACAATATTCAATGGCAATATTTGGAGGTCATATAGTATTCTATGTTTCTCAAACATTATCAAGGCTAAAAAATTTTACAAACTGGTTAAGAA
>JBHLNK010000142.1:0-5532 GCA_048941625.1 Promethearchaeota archaeon
TAAGATTTATAAAGTTTTTAAAAATGCAAAAAAAATCTCACTTCTATCATTTTAGTTCTTTAGTATCTTTAAATGATGCTGTAGTTTAACATCTAAACCACATCTCCTTCAAAAGATAAGAAGGGACAGTTGTAAAATTATTATAATTATCAAGAATTGTGAATTACGAAACTTAATTTTTTTAATTTTATACTTTTTAAAAGTGAAACTTTTAGAGTAACTTATTAATAAAATAAGGATCAAAATTTGTTTAATTTGTAATTAAAGAGTTTCTCGATTCTTTTAATGTGAAGATATAAATTGGTTCTTTTTTAATAAAAATACACATTTTTTTTAATAATTAATTTTAAATAAACTTATTTTACTCATATAACAATATTTTCTGTTAAAATAGCGATATTCCACCTATATTTCAATAATTTCAGAGTAATCATATTAGTCATCTTATTTTTTGTTGTATTATATTTAAATAGATTATTATATTCATGTGATTATTTAAATAAAAGATAATCTAAGTAAAAAAAAATATCAGGAATCTTTTGGTAAAGATTATTCCCTTAGTAAATAAATGTAATATTCCACAGACAGTAATATAAAGTGAAAATAATTGGATCTAAACAAAAAGGTTAGATTTTTCGAAACTATTGCTATTCAGGGCAAGATAGTATTGAAAAAGAAAATTAATAGGTCATTATTATAATATTTAAAACTATAACCAAGCTTTTTGGGTAGTTCAAGAATGTATAATCAAGTAAATGAAAAAAATAGAAAAAAAATACCTCGTTCTAAATTTGATAATAATTCTCTAGAAATGATCAAACAAAGACAAGATTTCATTAATAAAAAAACTGGAATACTATTAAAAAATCTAAGTAATTATACCATTGAAACGAAAAAGTTAAAGGGTAATATTGAAAATTTTATTGGTGTAGCGCAAGTACCAATAGGGATTGCTGGACCATTACTAGTGAATGGAAAATATGCTCAAGGAGAATTTTATGTTCCTTTGGCAACAACTGAAGGAACGCTTGTTGCAAGTTATAATAGAGGAATGAAAATCTTATATGAAAGTGGTGGTGCAACTACAACTATATGTGATGATATTATGCAACGGGCACCTGTTTTTATCTTTAAAAATGCGCGTAAGGCTAAAAAATTTGGAATATGGGTAAAAGAAAATTTTTATGATATCAAAAAAGTAGCAGAAAAAACTACCCGAATCGGAAAACTCAGAGATATTGAACAATACATTTCTAATAAGTTTTTATTTCTCCGTTTCAATTATCATACTGGTGACGCAGCTGGACAAAATATGACTGGAAAAGCTACTTTTTTCGCCTGTGAATGGATAAAATCAAATTATCCCGATATCGAGCATTATATTCTTGAATCTAACCTTGCTACGGATAAAAAAGCTTCAAAAATTAACATGCTTAGAACACGAGGTAAGCGTGTAACTGCTGAAGTAGTTATCCCTGAGGATATGCTTAGAAATAGGTTTAATGTAAGCCCCTATCGGCTTCAACGTGGATTACAAATAACTTCTATTGCTAGCTTTATGGCTGGTTCAGTTAGTAATGCTTATCATTCAACAAATGGTATTACTGCTATATTTATATCTACAGGACAAGATGTTGCTAATGTTGCTGAATCTTCTTCAGCTATTATGTTTTCAGAGAGGACATATGAAGGTGATTTCTACTGTTCTATTACTCTTCCATCTCTGATAGTAGCTAGCTATGGAGGAGGAACAGGTCTTGCTACGCAAAAAGAATGCCTTGAACTTATGGATTGCTACGGTGCTGGAAAAGTCAATAAACTTACAGAAATCATTGCTGCAACTGTTCTAGCAGGTGAGATTTCTTTAATGTTAGCTATCAGTACTAATGAGTGGGTTTCAAGTCATGAAAGTCTTGGAAGAAATAGATAATAAACATGATTTTATAAATAAAAGATTATTGCTTGGTAGATTTTGATTTTATATAATAACAAGAATTTAATTAGATAATTCCAATTTTCAATAGTGATAGAATATGTCAGATAAAGATGCTGTTCTGAGTGTTTTTAAAAACTCTAATAAACCTCTTCGTCCTGGAGATATCGCAAAAGAACTCGGGATTGAATCTAAGGAAGTTTCCAAATTTATTAAAGAGTTAAGAGAAGAAGGAAAAGTAATTTCTCCTAAACGGTGTTATTATGCTTTAAAATAAATTTTAAATGTTATTAAATTTCTTAACTCTTCCTTTTATATATATTAAAATATGTTAATGGATTTGTTTTTTAAAATTAATGAAAAAAAGGAGATAATTATAAAGATTCAATATGGATAATTGCGTGATATATTTGAACGATGTACTTCTTTGTTAATAAATTTTTTTTCCAGATTTATGTGTCCACATTCTAAACACTTTGCAGTTATAGGAGGAAAATAATTAATTAGCTTTGGTTTTCTTTTTGAAGAGCAATTCGGGCATGAATAATACATAATTTCGTTCATATATTTTTTTTTAATTTTTTATTTTTGCAGAACCATAAAAATCCCTATAATTTAGTTGATTAATAAAATCACATTAATTCACTTGAATTCTAATCATTTTATTTATTGATTTTAATCCCAAACTTTAAGAAAATTAAATCGTTTAAATTTCTCAAATTTTTCCTATGTTGAACCATAATGCAAGACTTTATTCAATCTTTATCTGACGAATTTGAAGATATTTATTTTATTGAAGGAAATAGAAAAGGAAATTATCCATATTCTCACTCTTTACTCGTTGGAAACTATTTAATAGATACAGGAATTTCAGGAAGACGTTTAAAGAAACTTCAAAGACAATTTCAAATCAAAACTGTAATTTTAAGTCATTGGCATGAGGATCATATCTCTGGTAATAGTTTAATTCATAATTCAAATTTCATATGCCATTCAAATGATAGACTCCCAATTGAAGATATTGAACAGATGTTTCCATACTATAGAGTCGATGGTACAAATGCAGAGGAAGAATTTAGAACTGTATTTGAATTATTTAGCATGAAAAATACCAAAATCTCAAACGTGATTAGGGATAATGAAATCATAAATATTGATGATTCTCTAAAATTAAAAGTTATTCATACTCCAGGTCACACAGCTGGACATTGTGGATTTTATGAGTTAAATTCAAACATTGGATTTTTTGGGGATATTGATTTAACTAAATTTCCATATTATGCAACAATCGATTCTAATTTAATGGAATATGAAAACTCTATTAATAAGCTTAAAGATTTGAATGTAGAAATTGCAATTGTAGGTCATAGATTTCCTGTATTTGGTAAGAGTAATATTAAAACTGAATTAGATAAATTTAAGGAAATTATTTTCAAGAGAGATGAAAGAATATTATCTAATTTATCTGAAAAGAAATCTATTCAACCAATAGACCTCAAGGGTAAGAATTTAATCTACAGAAGGTATACCTATGAAAACTTTGAAATTATCTCAGAATTGGTTATGATAGAAAAACATTTCGCTAAATTTCTCAAAAAAGGTTTAATAGTTATGAAAGATATTGGATACGTTCTAAACTAATTGTTCTAATTATTTCAATCGTGACTATCGATTAGAAGAAATGTTATTAAAGTTAATCAATCTTTAATCTCTGAAATAGTCCTGTGATTAATAAAGGCAAAGCAATAGTAGCATCACACCATACACTTATATGCTTCGATCCTGAAGTGTATTTTCCCCATGATTTTGCTTCAGAAAATGTACTCCCTGAAAGTCCACCATCATATTCCATAGCAGTATGTATCCTCACAGAGTAGTTATAGCCCATTCTTTTAATCTTATCAATTTCATCTAACATAGGAAAAATTTGTTGAGCCCAATTTCTTGGAACACCACCTCCAATTATAATTGTACCGTATTCTTTTGACTTCCTTACTATATCTGCAAATTTCTTCACATCCTCTAATATATCAAATTGAAAATCATATCCCTGATAGTGTGAGTATTTTAAAAGTTTTAATGCCAATTCAGAATCAGAAAAAGCGGGAACAAATATCGGTATATTTTTATTAGCTGCTATGGATAATATACTCCTATTTTCTATCTTATTACCAATTTCTTTTAAGAATTCAGATGGAGTTGTCTGTATATGTTTTATCTTATAAACTGATTGAATTATCTCAAATAATATCTTATCTGCTGTTGAATAATTTTCTTCTGGAAGAAAAATATCATAAATTCTATTAATTCGATGCTTAAATAGATTATTATCGTCTACATTTGAACTTCCTATATAATGTCCTATATTACATGTTGCATCTACTAAATCATGTGTGATATTAGCACCCGTACTAATTAAAACGTCGATTAAGTCGTATTCCATTAAAGCGGTTATAATTTCGCCCATACCTGCTGGTACTAAAGCGCCTGAAATTGTTAAAACTGTGAGGATGTTTTCCTCTTTTGTCATCATTTCTAAGATATCAAGTGCGATACCAAGATTTCTACCTTGAAAACCACAATTCTTCAAAGCTGTTAGTAGATCGTTTGCAGTTTTTATTTTTGTAACGTTAAAAGGCAGAACTTTCTTTATTAAATAATCTTCTTTTTGATGGGTATTCATAAATAAAAATAAATGCTTTAATTATTTTAAAATAATCTATTTTATTTTTTTTGAATTGTCTTCAAAATTTATTAGTTTGTCGAAAAGAATGCCTTTAATGATATACTTAAGAAATAACTCGTTGAAATATCTTTTACGTTATTAATACGATCCAAATAGGCATATTTATTTATTATAAACTGAGAATAAATTTATACAATAATGAAACTTGAAAAATATGAGTAATTTAGATGATATAAACTTAATAATATTTTTAAAGCTTGAAATAAGTTTAAATAAAATCTTTTATACTAAATTCTTAATCTAATAATATAAAAAAATTACAATTAAGTAATGTCATTAGTCCCAAAAAAGGTATTCTTTGTTAAAGGTGAAGGTTTTCATAGATCCAAATTAGCTGCTTTTGAACAAGCGCTTAGAAAAGCAGGAATTGCAAAATTTAATATAGTAAATGTTTCTTCAATATTCCCACCTTATTGTATTGAAATTAAAAGAGAGGATGGATTAAAACAACTTCGACCTGGTCAAATTATATATGCTGTTTTAGCAAGATCAGAATCTAACGAATATAATCGATTAATTTGTGCTTCTATTGGAGTAGCAAAACCCGCAGAAAGGAGTCAATACGGATATTTGTCTGAGCATCATACTTTTGGCATCAAACCAGAAAATGCTGGAGACACGGCTGAAGATTTAGCTGCTGAAATGTTAGCAACAACCTTGGGCATTCCATTTGATCCAGATGCAAATTATGATGAGAAAAAAGAAGTATACAAAATGGATGGAAAAATAGTTGAAACAAAAAATATTACTGCTTCTGCTACAGTGAGAAATGAGAATGAATGGGCCGCTGTTATAGCGGCTGCTATTTTTATACTTTAGATTTTTCTTTTTATTTTTGTTATTAATTGTTAAC
>JBHLNK010000143.1:0-5520 GCA_048941625.1 Promethearchaeota archaeon
ATTTTTTTTGATATTATTCCACTCAAAGAAGTTGTATATTTTTTTATAAAAAGAGTCAATAAAGCAGAAGTTGCTATTAATATTGGAATCGGGCAAATAATTGAACTGAAAAAGGGTAAGTTGAAAATAATTTATTACATTAATAATATTATAGACATTTTACAAATTATTGGTTCAATTTTTATTTTTATACTGATATCTTTATTAACATTGGACATTTTATCAATAGATAGTATTACTTTTGGGAACATTATTGTACCTCAAAAAACTTGTGAATTTTTATTTCTGACAATCCTAGTTTTTCTCGCTATAATTCTTCTATTTAGTGGTTCTTTTAGTCTATATTTAAATAGAGAAACTAAAACTCTTGGTCTTTAAAAGATTTAAAGATAAAATGTCTCTTAATCCAAAAATAAATCTACACATTCATTCAAATTATTCTGATGGAAAACAATCAATTAATCAAATTGTAGAAAGAGCTATAAAACTAGATTTAGATTATATTGCAATAACAGATCATTTTACTAACTCATGGAAATCTTGGGTTTCCACACTAAAAAATTATGAAACTATTTCAAACTATTTAGAGGAAATATCAAGTAACCAAAGATATTTAATAAATAATGGTAAGAAATTAAAACTTCTTAAGGCAATTGAAATTGATTTAGCAAGCTCTGAACCATTTATTAAGAAATATATTCAAGTTGATAAATTTGATTTGTTATTGTTTGAATATCTTCAGAGTTATGAAGCAGTTGCATTTTTGAAAAAAATTATTAACTCATGGAAAAAATCAATAACCAATTTAGATGATTTTCCAATTTTAGGACTCGCTCATTTTGATCCATCGTTTTTTATTTCAGGAAACCTGAATACATTAATGAATTTTCTTAGTGAATTTTCAATATATTTTGAGTTTAACTCTAGTTACCCTTCATTTTATTCTCCTCGATATACAAGTTTTTTTGAAAAACTTAAAGAGTATAATATCCCTGTAGGAATTGGGTGTGATTCTCATCATCTTTCCAATTTGAATGATATTGAAGAACCATTTGAAATGATAGTGTATTATAATCTTGAAAAAAATCTCGATATTCTAGTAAAAACTCTAAAGTCTAAAAAGTTAGTATAAATTATAAAAAACTCTTATCTTTCATTATTATTTTTATAAATATAATTGAGGAAAAGTTTGAAAGCTTTTTCGAAAGCAATATCAATAATTAATTCACTTTTATCTTTTGGTTGTTTTAACATAGTTTTCAGCATTTTATTTGCAATACAAAACATCTCTTTAATAGTATTCAGTCTTTTTCCGATAGGTAATTCTCTAATATATGCTATTGTTTTATTATTTCTGATTTGCCACTCTTGTATAGCATTCCAAGTTATCGTTTTGGTAACAGTATCCGGGAGTTTAATAATTTGACTTAAAAATCTTGATATTTCATTGAGAATTTTGGCTTCTTCCGTTGTAAGATTTACTTTTTCATAAACACCTTCTGTATCTTTTAAAGCTTCCAAATTTAAATCTATCTCATAAGATAATATAATCCTCAACCTCTGATGAATGATTTAGATATCAAATAATTCTTATATAACGTATATATAGATCAGTAATTTATAAGTTTTAATACTAGTCGTGATATTTCTTTTCAATCAATCTTTTTTGATTAAGGATCTAAAAATATCTATAAAAAACCCTCTCTTTTTTCAACCTGAAAAATAGAAATTGTTTATAATCTGGAATGTTTTACAGGATGAGTAAATAAAGGTAAATTGAATTGTCTTCTAATTTCTCTTTGTTAAAATTACTGATTTGGTATCTTTAATTTATTTTTAATTGTTTTCCTCTCTTTATTATAAAAGAAAGGGTTATGTTTGAGGGGAATTAAATAACTATTATGAAAATCTTTTTAAATTGTATTTTTTTAATGTTTTTTATGGATTTAAAAGAAAAAATTGATTTAGCTGCTAAATGGATAGCTGAATCAGAACGGTTAGTAATTTTTACTGGTGCGGGAATTTCAACAGGCAGTGGATTACCCGATTATAGAGGTCCAGATGGTGTTTGGACTAGAAGAGATAAAGGACTGCCTCCTCCAAAAAGCCCTCCTTGGGATCAGGTTAAACCTAATTCTAACCATTATGCAATTGTGGAGTTAATGGAAATGGGAAAGTTAAATTATCTAATATCACAAAATGTAGATGGACTTCATGCTAAATCAGGAATCCCATTTGACATGCTTAGTGAACTCCACGGAAATTTATATTTTATGAAGTGTATGTCCTGCAATAAAAAGATGTTATTCGAAGAAGTCGGTTGGGATAAAGATAAATGGGGTAAAGCATTTAGAAAACAACCTGTTCAAGAAGGTCAGCCTTCATGCCCCCATTGTAAGGGAAGACTAATCTCTAGTATAGTAAATTTCGGTGATCCCTTACCCTATGATGAGCTTGAAGAATCAATACAACGATCTCAAGATTCTGATGTCTTTTTTGTGATTGGTTCATCCTTAGTAGTTACACCTGCCGCGAATATGCCTGGAATTGCAAAACAAAGGGGTGCAAAATTAATTATTTTGAATAAGGGGGATACTCCTTATGATCATGTAACAGATCTAAGATTTGATAATTTAATTGAAGAAGTCCTACCTCCAATCATGGAAAAAGTAAAGGAAATAGTAAAAGGCAGTTAATAATTTTTTTTATAGTTATTTTAATTTTGCATAGAATTCTTTATTGTTATCTAATTCTTTCAATATCTTTTTTGCTTCTTTATTCGATAATGAAAGAGAAATATCACTATTACGACTCAAAGATCCAGTAAAAATTTGATGATTACCTGCGAAAATCTCAATATTTTGACTTGCATATTCAGGTTTAGCTCTGATGATAATTTTTTGTTTTTTTACCTCGATATCCAAATAGATTCTTTTATCTTTTTTCATTACACTTGTGAATGTTCCTTTTCCTCTTGAAGGATATTTAGAGCTAATTGGATTTACCACAACATCATTTCCAAAGTTATAAATCTCGAATTCTAAACGATCATTTTTAAAATCTCTAACTTCCACAACAGGTCTAGCTAAATCTTTATCTCTAAAACCATAAGGTACCTTTACTGTCATCTTTAATATTAAAACTGTTGAGATATCTCCACCTTCAATGAAAATAATAGTATCTATAATTGAAGGAAGCATTCCAAGTTCTATTCTACCAATAAACCTTTGGATAGCATCTATTGCTGAAGATGAATGAACTACTCCAACCATCCCCACTCCTGATAAACGAAAATCTGAATAAATTTGGAAGTCTTTTGTTGTTCTAACTTCATCAAAAATTGTAAAATCAGGTCTGACTAACAAAAGAATATCAGCAGAATTCTCAAGGTTACCTTCTAACTTGGTATATTGTGTTATTTCAGGATCAACTTGTAAATCCCTAACACTTTCAAGAGTTTTTACTACTTTTTCTTGCCTTAAATAATAATTTGCTAATGCGGCTGAAAAAGTTGATTTTCCAGCCCCTGGTGGACCTGCAACAAGTATTCCTTCTGCTTTTTGCAATTTTATTTGAAGTCTATTATCAATTGAATAATCAGATAATTCCAAACTGACAAGCGGTCGCACTGCTGTAATTTCAACATCATTAGAAAAAGGAGGGCGAGTAATTACAATTCTGAATTCTCTCATTTGAGCAATAACAGCCCCTTCTTTTTCAATTTCAAGAAAGGAATGTTGATCTTCTCGAGTTACCTCAACAATCTCCATTGCAATATCTTCAATTGATTTATTTGAAATTGGTTCATCACTAATTTTCTGTAATCTCCAATTTCCAGGTGATCCTTTTTTAGCATAAGGAGGGATGTTACGTTTGAGATGAACACTCATTGTTTCATCATCGAAATATTCTAAAATCTTCAATGAAATAGGTAAGAGCTCTTCCTTCGACTTCTTTTCCCAAGCAAAAAGTACTTCTAATCCCTCAAATTCTCCGACATCTCCTTGTATTCTATCTGCTGTTATTAAAATGGCATTGTTCTTACGAGCTTCCTCTCTAATCAACGCATCAAGCTCACCACCTTGTGCTAGCTTTATTTCCTCTCTCGTTGGGCGTCTTCCTACAATTACTAAATTAATCATTTTTTCATTGTGAAGTTTACGTAGTTCTTTTAACACATTTAATCCAAAAAATCCAATCTCCTTTTGAACATTAGTCCGATATTCAACTTCAGCAACTACTATATTACAAATGATAATTTCAGGTTTTTCCCCTAATTCACCATCCTCAATTAAACTAAGAATCTGACCATTAAAAATTATAGACGTATCACATAAAAACTTATCTTGCATGACCTAATTCATTGCTTTTTAATAAATATAATATTTGTTTCTATAAAGCTTCTATGCGTTATATAGATATATAAAATAATTAAACTTTGTATTTATTAATGGTGTGTAAACATAAGTCTTATCTATTCTGAATAAAATTGATGAGACTGTTTAGTTGATATTAGGAATAAAAATTAAATTTATTGTATTTTCGTGTCAGTCTGCTTATATTTTGAAAATAATCCTGATTTCTTTTTTAAATAGTGCTTATTTAATATGCAGAATATCGGTAAAAGAGTTATAAGACCTAAACCCAAAATTCCAGAAACAATAAAACAAATAAACATAATCCTAATATTAATATCAGGAATTTTAGACGATAATACCATATATATCAATGGTAGAACAACTAAAAAATATATTATAGTAAATATAGGGTATATGTTTTTTCTTTTTTTGTTATACTGCTGACTAATTTGAATAAGAATAGATTGATCTTCTGGAGATAATTCGTTGAAATGATCGGGACAAAGTCCTTCTTTATTACATTCTATACATAGATTAATTTTACAAATATCACATTTAATTATTCCAGAATATTGTAATTCTCTTTTACAGATTTTACATTCATAAATATAAACGGTGTCAGGAGGCCCGATATCAACGTCAAACATTCTCTTAAATTATCTCTTTTTTCATTGCTTATTGAAGATATTTCAAATTAAGATATTAATGTATTTTGTTTTTCTTATATCATTACAAATTAATCTGAAAAAAAAAAAGGTTAACTTTTACTACATCATCTTGGGATAAATTAATAATTTAACTTTTAAAAATAACGAATTTAACATAAGCTAATTTATTTACTATTATCAAAATCGTTATTTTCTCCTTTATTTAGAATTTGGAATTTTTTTACGCTGTAATAAATAGGTTTAGAAAGTCTATCTACTGTAGCGACAATTAAATCCTTTCGAGAGCTCATGGCAACTCTCGACATCTTGTCCAAATCTCTTAATTCAATAGGATTTCCTTCAAACACGGGGAAAATTAAAAATTTCGCTGAATCTTTTTCAAAATCAGCTCCTCTTTTATATACTCGGAAATCTATACCATCTCCATAACCCGTACGAACGATATATCCTCTTTTTCTTAAATCCATATAAATTATGTATTTCTGCCATAGTCT
>JBHLNK010000055.1:0-23813 GCA_048941625.1 Promethearchaeota archaeon
AAAGAACGAAAAATTCTTTTATTCTCTTTTTTGTTATTGAATTAAACATAGAAATCAAATAAATAATTTTATTATAGATATATTATAGAATTCGTTAATATTAATTATAGGGTTGTTTGATTAAACTTATATTTTTTTTTTAAATTTTGACTTTAATTAAGAATTCCATAGAAATCTCTTAATTTATATTTATTTGAAATTTTGGAATTTCTCTGGTTGTATAAGTACAAATTCTATCAAAGATAATTTAAATAAATTAAAATTCAATATTATATGAAAAAAGAGGGAAATCCTATTTTTTATTTAGGATGATTCTAGCATCTACACAAATCAATCCTTTTTCATAAATGAATACAGGGTTTAGGTCCATCTCATATATTTCTTCATGTTCAACAACGAGATCAGATATCTTTAATAGCACTTCTACAATAGCATTAATATCTGCTTTAGGTTTCCCACGAAATCCATCTAATATTGGAAATCCCTTAATTTCATGGACCATCTCTTTAGCATCATATTCTGTTATTGGAGCGATTCTAAAACTTACATCTTCTAAGAGTTCAACCAATATCCCTCCGATTCCAAACATTAATGCGGGACCAAATTGGGGGTCTGTAGTCATACCAATAATAAGTTCTGTAATGGGTTCTTTTGCCATTTTTTGTACCGAAACCATTTTTTTCATACTAGAAGGGATAGCCATTAATTCATCGTACGCTTTATCTATTTCCTCTTTAGATTTTAAATTCAACTTTACTGCACCAGTATCAGATTTATGGACAATATCTTCTGCCATTAATTTCAATACTATTGGAAAACCAATTTCTTCAGCCGCAGAGATAGTTTCCTCTTTAGAAATAGTTAACTTCTGAACTGGAACAGGAATACCGATTTCTTCCAGAAGTTCCTTAGATTCAAATTCAGTTAGTACTGTTTGATTTGATTCAATCTTATTTTTCAAAACTTCAGCTATATTCATTATATTATTCTCGTTTTAGGACATTGAACTATTAAGTTCTAATTATTAATTAGAATTATAATATTAATTTAAAATTAATTAAAAAGAAAAAAAGAATAAGACAAGGTTAAAAGTTCAAGACTGAAAATTAAAATAATTAAAAATAGAACTAAATTTAGATTAGGTTTTTGTGAAAATTGTCATCTCTCTCTTCCTACGAATACGCCATTTTCTAAGCTCATCAACAACGGAGACACTAAATGCTCCCAATAATAGCGTTATCCAGTAATAAGGATGGAATATTGGAATAACACGAAATGCAATTCCCATTGGTGTAAATAATATAAGTAATTGTAAACCTAAAGAAAGACCAGTTGCCCAGAATAAATGTTTATTTGGAAATAGGTAAAATGGTTTGATGTTTGACGTACATGTATAAACAAACAGTAGTTCACAAATGACTAAATTTGTGAATACTATCGTTTGTGCTAATGCAATTGCATATTCTTCTGCAGTATAGGTTATACCAAAAAGTGTTGCTCCACTTATTAATCCAGGGTCTATTGCGCTAGCAGTCCAATTTGGAATTAAAACACTCCAAAGTAATAAATATAGTGTAATATCTGTTATAGATGTATATACGCCTAATAGAAGAACTGGACCTTTAATTTCAGGTAGCAACGTAAACCCTTTTCTTGGCTTGTCCTTCATCACATCTGGATCTGTAGGAGTAAATCCCAATACCATTGCAGGAATGCCATCCGTGGCAATATTAAGCCATAGAATTTGAATTGGCGCAACTGGAAGAGCAAGAAACACATTTACGAATAGTTTCATTACTATATATGCTACAAGAATTAAAAAGATCTCATCAAAATTAGTGCTTAACATGTAACGGAAGAATCCTTTAGTTGTTTCGAAGATTCCACGTCCTTCTTCTATAGCATTTACTATCGTTGCATAATTATCATCTATAAGGATCATTTCTGAAGCTTCTTGAGTCACTTCAGTTCCTTTTAAACCCATAGCTACTCCAACATGTGCACCTTTTACAGCGGGAGCATCATTCACACCATCACCGGTCATTGAGACGATTAGATCTAATTCCTTTAATCTCCTTAAGATTCTCAATTTATGTTCAGATGTGACTCTTGCAAAGATATCAACAGTTTTAACTTTCTCACGTAGCTCATCATCATTCATCTCTTCTAACTCAACACCAGTTATAGCTTCACTTGAATCGGTTAATCCAATCTCATGTGCTATTGCGATCGCAGTAATTTTATGATCCCCGGTAATCATAATTGTCCTAATTCCTGCCATCCTTGCTTCTTCGATAGCATCCTTAACTTCATCTCTCGCAGGATCGATTATTCCTGCTAAACCAAGATATATATAATCTTTCTCTACATCTTCTTCTGCATAACCTTCATTTAACGATTTATAAGCGATTCCTAAAACTCTCAAAGCACTTTTAGCGTATTCTTCGTTTTTCTCGATAATTTTATCTTTTATTTCATTAATTGGTTTAATTTGATTATCATATACTCCATGACTCGCATTATTTAATAACACATCGGGAGCACCTTTTATTAGAGAGTATAGTTGACCATCAATTTTTGCTACTACAGACATCATTTTCCTATCTGAGCTAAAAGGAACCTCATCAATTTTTTTTATTGTCGTACCTAAATCCATTTTCATCGCGAGTACTTTTAATGAAATTTCAGTCGGATCTCCAACAACGTCTGTATCAGTTGTTCCATTATTTTTTAAGGAAACATTTGAATTATTACAAAACATACAAACTTCTAAGAAGTTTTTTAAGTAGTTATCAATTTCAACTTGTTTACCTTTTTCATCAACAATTTTTCCCTCAAGAGCATAACCTACACCTTCTACGTTATATTCCTTCCCTCCAACATACACTTTTACTACAGTCATTTCATTCTTAGTAAGAGTACCCGTTTTGTCCGAACAGATTACATTAACTCTTCCTAATGTCTCAACAGCGGTAAGCTTGCGCACTAGTGCGTTCCGGTCTGCCATTTTACGCATCCCTATAGACATAACAACAGTGATAACTACTATTAAACCCTCAGGAACAGCGGATACAGCTAATGAAATTGATATTTCAAATGCTTCAATAAGTTCTTCAAAATTAAATTCTGTTATTAGTAAAATAATTAGTTCTATTAAGAAAACAGCAGCACAAATAATTAATATTACCACTCCCAAAAGCTTTCCAAACCTGTTCACTTCCTTTTGAAATGGACTTAACTCAGCTTCTTCTTCTTGTAAACTCTCTGCTATTTTACCCACTTCTGTATTCATTCCTGTTCCAATAACGATTCCTTCTCCATTTCCTCTAGTTATAATAGTGTTCATAAAACCAAGGTTTATCCTATCGGCTAATATCATTTTCATATCCACAGGTTTTAACCGTTTTTTAACTGGTTTTGATTCTCCTGTCAAAATTGCCTCATCAACATACATGGAAAACTCTTTGAATAATCTTACATCCGCAGGAAATTTATCACCTTCTTCAATGAGAACAATATCACCAGGAACTACATCTTCTACTGCAATTTCTATAACCTTCCTACCTCTTCGAACTTTAGCAAAATGTGGTGCTAATTTCTTAAGACTTTCAAGTGATCTCTCTGCTTGATATTCTTGATAAAATCCTAATATTGCATTCACAATTAATATTGCCGCTATGACTATAGCGTCAGTATATTCTGTAGACCAAGCCTCACCAGTACGATTTGCTTCATATATTCCAATTATGATTGAAATTACTATTGCAAACATTAGGAGATATATAAGAAAATCTTTAAATTGACTAATGAATATCTGTAATGCAGTCTTTCCTTTTTCTTTGATTAACTCATTTCTTCCATATTCTTCGAGTCTTTTTTGAGCCTCGTTTTCTGATAGACCATCTTCTATTGAAGTATTTAGCTTTTCTGCTACTTCTTCAGAATTAATTGAATGAGCATATATCTTTTCTTGATCCTTCATAATTGAATCACTTTTTTTTAAATATTTTTTAAAGAATAATAAATATTTTCCTTATATTCTAATTATTTAATTAATTAATTTAAATTCACTTATAGATATTCATATTAGATTTTACTTTCAAAAACTTCATTATATTGTAAAATTTCGCCCTAAGGTTCTTAATATAGAATAAAAAGGATTTAGATTTTTATATTCTTGTCAAAGATCATTTAAATTACGGATATAATATCCGAATTAAAAGTATTTAAATTGCGAATAAATATAAATATAAAATTTATATGTATAATAAGTCTAATAAAAGTTAATCGTTTGATTCAATAAATAGTGGAGATAAACACTTAAAAATATCTTAATTCCAGATAATTATGAGGCCCTCTCGTGTTTTTAGGCTAATATTCAGGATTTTTGTATCTTTATTAGCTGTATCGGTTACTATTGTATCAATTCTTGGGGGATTATCAGCGGTCATAATCCTTACAAACCCAAACAATATTGCAATAGATCCAGGAGATATAAATTTCGATTTTAATCCATCTCCATTAAATGTAAACTTTAGCTTACCTTTCAATATAACTAATGCGGGCTATTTTGATTTAGAAAATCTTGAGATGACCATTGATCTTTATCTAAATTATGATCATGTGAATTATACTGTACCAGGAGTAAATGTGACGAGAACGGTGCAAATTTTTAATAAAACTCAGTATTATAACACAATTCCAAAAAGTCAAACAGGATATTTTAACTTCACAGGGCACTTTGATGATTTCACTAAACCTAATATCCCTGATTTTACGACTGAAGTAGATCGATTCAGGGGAGACCCTTATATGATTATTTATGCTAATTTTACTCTAAGTTTAGATTATTCTCTTGGTTTACATTCTCTCACTATAGGATTATTAAATTTGACTGTATATGAGGTGCCATAAATGGGTGCAGTGAAGAATATGCTACGTGGAATATTATATTCCTCCATTTATGCCATTACTACTATTTTAATTCCTCTTTGGACTTTTTCATGGCTTTTTGAACTGACGATTGCAGGTTTTCCATTAGGATTCGAACAACAAGAGTATCAATCAGTAATTTTTTGGCTAACTGCGTTTGGATTAATAATTGTCGGGTGTGCATTCTTTAATTATTCATCACCTAAACAGTCAATAAGAAGAGGAATTTTTGCTCTGATTCAAGTACTTGTCAATTGTCTATACATTTGGAGTTACAAATTTTCTGGAGCAACTACAATTGAATTTATAATTTTAGATTATGGTTATTTTTCCTTAGATATTCAACAGATGATATTATTATATCTAGGTATTTATTTTCTTACAATTGTATTAAAAGTGTATGATATAATAGATTTCATTATCAATAGAGAAAAAATTCGAGAAGATCGAATGAAAGCTTGAGGAGGTTAAAAAATTTGATATTACAATTAAACGCATTTTTACAAGCTCTCGCGGATATTATAGGTATCATTCTAAGCTTCTTACAGCCAATTATTACACCGATAGGACAATTTATGGTAGACTGGATTACGGTTGTAATTGGATTTTTCCAACAAAATTTAAGTGGAAATTTAACTCTATTTATTATAATTTGTATAATTCTCATAGTTTCAGGTGTTATTATCAATATAATATGGCCAGGTGACAAACCAGGTACAATATTCTCAAAAGGAATAGATAAAATTGGAGATTTTGATGATAAAATTTTAGGATTCGATGATGATATTGTAGATTCCGTTAGGCGTTGTAAAGATTGTGGTAATCCAATAGGAGATGCAGATGTGTGTTCTTTATGTGGAGCTCGTAATTAAATATTATTCATTTTTCTTAATAGGTACTAATTATTAATTTTATGTATCAGTTTAGTAACTCTGATTCCTAAATCTTTTGCAATTAATCCTCCTAATTCATCAATTTCATCTTTTGTCAAGAATTCTTTTATTCTATGTTTTTGTAGGCTAGTAATAGGAATATTGCCTTCAATAACTGGGTTTCCTTCAACATTACTCACTACTATCATTCCTTGAATAAGCGCAAAGTTAATTAAATCTGATATAACTCCTTCTCCGCTGTTTCTTAATCCAGTTGATGCCATTGGAGCAAATATAACATCTTTTAATAAATAATTTTTCATTTTCCATGGTCTTGATCGATCAATAAGGACTTTAATTTGAGAGCTTACTGAACCGAAATAATTTGGCGCAGCAATTATTAATCCAGATGATCCTAATATGATTTCTTCTAATTTTTTAGTATCATCTTTTTCTGCAAAAGGACAATCGTTTGGGGGGCGCAAACATTGATCGCAACCGTTACAGGGAGTTAATTTAAAATCACTTATATGAATTTTTTTTATATCAAATTCATTATTTACAGATTTTATACCCTCAATTGCTTGATCAATTAAAAACTCACAACTTTTATTTTTCCGAGGTGAACCTACAATAAGAGTTATTTTTTTCATAATCATATTAAATGATTAATATTAAATTTAAATTTTGTATCTATTGTAATTAGATATAAGTATAAGAATATACTTAAAGTATATTTTTGAAGGGAGTATATGACCATTGAAAACAATCTTGAAAATTTTAAAAACAAGAAAGATCTTATAGAAGAATTAAATTTTTACAAATCACTCATTTTAAAAAAGATAAAAGCTGGAGATTATAACTCTGCTTTAGATAAATTGAGATCTGCCTTAGTTTTAATTGAAGAACACCAATCTATTTTCAATATAAAGAAAGAAATTCAAGAATTTTATGAAATAAATAGTAAAGTGAGAGAGGAATTATCTTATCATAGAATGATATATGAACGCCGTTTCAATAATTTATTAAAAGAAAAACTTAATGAATCAAATTTAGAAAATTTTACCAAATTATTGGCTATGTTAAAAAATGAGGTAGACCAAAATCTTGAGAAATATCATCTACAAGACATTAACACTAAGATAATCAAATATTTCAAATTTATCAAAAGGACCTACGAAATATTAAGTTGTTATAGGATTTTGAATTATCACGACGCTTCTGATAAAATATTTGAATTTGTTAAGGATATTAAGACTGAAAACTTTCCAAATCTTAAGATGTTGATATCATTAACTTACCAGAATTTATTGTGTAATAAGTTATCAGAGTTTTCAAAGGAATGTGATAAATTAAAGCTTTCAAGTCTTTCTGAAAAAATGGCTATAAGCCCAGAACAATTAAATGATTTTATTAACCTCATACAAAAACGACCAAAAAGTCCTATAAAAGATTATAATTCTAATACACAAGAAATTATATTCAAGAAAACGGGTTTTTAATCTAATTATAAAAAAATTCTATAAACCCCTATAAAACTCTGGTCGTAAAATTCCGGTATGGGTTAAACTATAATTTATAACTTCTAAAATCTTTTCTTTCTCTCTATCTAGTATCCCTCTTAGAGGAAGATAATTACTTGCATGATTAGATCGGAATATTAGGTTTGCTACATGGTTATGAAAATTAATTTTGTTTATAAAATTCTTTAACTCCTTAAGAATATCAATTGAATTCATTTCTCGGAACTCTCCTTTTATTTTTTGTTTAAATATTTCAGTTCCAGAAGGTACCATTAAGGTAAGAAATGCAATATACCATACTCTATCGTCATCAGGACAAATCTTATTGACTAAATCAGCAGATTCTGAAGCATGTAATTCTGATAATTCTGGATTGTCTGCTCCTCCAATTCCATTTATAAAAGTAGCAGATAAGGTTATATTAGCATTCATTAGTTTTTTTGAAGCATCAATGTAATCTTGTTTAGTAGCTTGCTTATGCACTCTCTTAAGAATTTCATCATATCCTGATTCAAATCCAACATAAGCTAATTTTAATCCTACTTCTGATAATATTTGCAATTGATTTAAGGTTTTTTTAAGGATATCTTTCGCATGGGCATACACACTAACACGTTCAAGATAAGGGAAAAGGCTATATGCGTGCTTAGTAACTTCTATAAGCTTCTCTGCAGGTGTCACCATTGCATTTCCATCCAAAAAAAAGATACGTTTTACATTAGAACCATAAATTCGTTTTGCTGTGTCTAAATCTTTTTTAATATCATCAATTTCTCGAATTACAAACTTTTTATTAAGGTTCGACACACAGAAATCACATTTATAAGTACAACCTTCAGTAACTTGTATCAATAAAGAATAAGCTTCACTAGGAGGTCTAAATATTGGGGTTTTGTAGTAAATTTCTTCTTTAGATTTCATTAATTCTTTAAGAGGGAATTCTTATTAATATTAAAAGTTAATCTTCATCATCATCAAAATCATCCTCATCTTCTTCATCCTCGTCTTCTTCATCCTCGTCTTCTTCATCTTCGTCCTCCTCTTCTTCGTCTTCCTCCTCCTCTTTTTCTTCTTCCTCTTCTAAATCAGAAGGTCTTTTTGGACAAGAAGTGAGATGTCGCCCTAATCTTTGAAATTCTTTTCCACAATAGGGACATTTTTGCTTTTCTCCAGCTTTTTTAGCACCTCCGGTTGTTCTTTTACCTACTTTTTTCTTCTTAGGTTTAGAGGGTAAAATATCATCAATACTAACATCATCGGGAGCGAATTCACAACTTTGAATATGGGATGCTAAATCTTCAAAGAAGTCCCCACAGAAAGGGCATTCGTTCATGCCATCGAAATCCTCTGATTCATCTACACCAGCTTTTCCTGCTTTCCTTATTTCAAACTTCATTGGAATTTCTTCATCCTCTTCCTCAAATTCATCAATAGATAAATCAATATCTTCATCGGAAGTTATTTCAGCAATCTCAAACTCTTCTAATCTAATTTGTTTTTCCTTAATTTTCTTTTCAGCAATTTTTTTACTTTCTTCATATACCTCTGAAAAGCGACGGTTATTTTTAACAGCATCATAGAGATTACATACTTGACAAACATAAGCTCTAGTTCCCAAAGTAAGGTCCCTAGTAGGACAATAGCATAATGATTGAAGACTATTACTAATATCACCCTTTGGTTCAAGATGCTTACAGGCAATTTTTCTTGAATACTTAATTTTTTGTTTACGACGTGGGATTATCAATCACCAAAAGAAGTATGTAGGATAATTCTTTCTAAAATATATTTTTTTTGGATTGCATTTCAAGAATAAATATAGTTTGGATATACATAAAAAAATCAAAAATTATAATTCAAATTCTTTAAATCTGTGCTGATCTTATTTTTTAATTCAGCATTTTCTAAACTTGGTAATAATTCTTCTATTAGATCTCTTAATTCTACTATTTTTTGAATAAGCAGGTCTGGCTTATTCCAAAAATCTGTTCTTAGAGGATGCATTTTTAAAATTGCTTTATTAAAATTCTCTATAGCAGCTCGATAAAATAAACAAGCATTTTCAATTCTATTGAGCCTTGATTGGTAAATTGATCCAATCTTATTAAAACACATTCCTGCACCAGCAAAATCTTCTTCTTTTTCATATAAAATAGCAGCATCTTGAATTTTATGTAATCCTTGCTCTAAAAATCCATCATCTCCATTTTTTAATAACAAATATCCTTCAATATAACATGCAACTCCTAGATAAAATTGGTGGTTTTGCTTTTTAGCAAGTTTCTTTAAATCCTCCACAAACTCTCCAGCAATTATTAAATGTTCGCTTGATATACACTTTTGGGAAACAGATCTCAGTAAATCTAAAATTCTATCAATATCTTTAATTTCTTTATATTTTTCAATTCCATTCCGATATTTTTCAATTCCAGCAAATGAATCTTTCCTATCAAATGCCAAATTTCCTTCATATATCAATTGTTCAGCAACTTCTTTCACTGTTTTTTCTTTCATTTTTTTTTTATTATCAATCTCACCATAAAAAAAATCATCTACTCCAAAAGTTATATCTTCAGACATCGGAATTTCAGTTAAGTAATTACTGTTAGAAATATTATCTTCTTCAGGAACAAAATGATAATCCTTTTCACTATTGTTAGAATCTGATTTCAATTGAAAATTAGATTGTTTTGATTTTGAAAATTCTTCTCTATAAGCAGATTGTAATGGTTTACCATCTGTAACCAAAGCAGATAACTCAGATAATACATTTGCAAAGAAATATTTATTCAAGCCATCAACTATATAATCTACCTTGTGATAATTATTGTCATAACTAGGATCGTTAATATCCATATCTACATCAGTTATTCTATAGATTTCAAAACCTGTGTCATATTTAGTCATTGCAGATTCTGTACCGTCTTCGCTTTTTATAATCTCTTCCTTCTTTTTCCCTAAAAGAGTATGATCAAATACCAATCCACAAAAATCTTCATTGTTCTGCTGAAAACCTAATTGATTAATTAAATCTATATAAGAAAAAAATAAGTTTAGCCCTGGATGACTGTGGAACCAACCAACCATATAATAACCTTCACTCTCTTTATCGAGCTTTTCTTGGATTTCTTCAATAAAACCATAATGTCTCTCATCTAATTGTACATCTGTAGCATGACCAAAAGTTAATGCTTCTGCGCGTTCTACATATACTAGTTCTTCATCGGAATAACCTATTAATATCCCATATATTTCTTTCCACCCCTCAGGAGGTAGAGATTTATTAGCATACCTACTTGCATATAGAATAATTGTTTTATATGCATCTGCTCTAAGCACTATGGGTTTACTTTTCTTTGGTAATTGTTTTTCTTTATTAGTTTCTTCTTTTTCCAATGACTTTTCTTCTTCTTTGTTTAATTCATCGTTATTTTGTGTTTTTTTGAAATCTTCAGACATCTTTACCCATTATAAATATGTTTTTAATCCTAAAGAAATAATAAAGATAAACTTAATTAAAATTATGTATAACTTTTATAAAGCGATTTTTTATAACTTCAGGACGGAGAAGTACATTTTTTACTTCAGCATTTCCGGGATTAACTTTAATGAGTACAAAATGACAACCTCTACCTAAATTTTTTAAATTATGAATTATTTCTTCCTCCTTTTCTATAATAATGACTGATGTAAAACCTGCACCTTTCGCTATTACATCTAATTTAGTATTTCTACTAGTATAGGTTTCTTGATCACCAGTTGAGCCATAGGACGAATTGTCAATGATTATCAATGTTAAATTCTGTGGTTTATTATTAGCAATTGTGGTTAAACATCCTAGATTCATTAATATGGACCCATCTCCGTCTATACACCACACTTTTGTTTTAGGTAATGATATTGCGAGACCAAAAGCTAAGGAAGAAACAAGCCCCATCGATCCCAACATGTAAAAATTTTCATCTCGGTCTTTAATATGAAATAATTCTCTCGAAGGAGCTCCAAGATTACATATAAGTAGTTCACCATTTAGACATTCTACTATTTTTTGTATAGCATCAAACCTTTTCATTTATTTTCTCTCCAAAGTGTTCTTTTTAATAAAATCCCTACAGACTCATTATATTTTTTAGAGTAATCAACAGCGATTTTAATTTTTTTTAAGTCTTCTACTTTACTTATTATAAATTTCTTCATATTCAGTAAATCCAATAATTTTGGTGTTAATTGACCCATTGGAATTTGAGCAATGATTTTTTCTCCTTCTGCACCTCTATGACTCATAATAAATATAATCGGAATTTTATATAGTTGTAATAGTGATTTTATAGCATTTATCGAATTTCCCAATCCTGAATTTTGTATAAGCAATGCTGGTGTTCTTCCTCCCAAATAAGCTCCTGCAGCAATACCTACACCCTCCTCCTCACGAGTGATAGGGATGTTAAAAATTTCTTTCTTCTCATTAATCAGTTTCAATAAATCTTTTATCATAATGCATGGTAATGATAAGATTAAATCTATCCCTGAATTTTTAATAGTTTGATACAATTTAATATCTACATTCATAGATCTTAATTTCTTCTTATAGAATTATTTTATTATCATTAATTTACATATATCAATAAAACTTAATAATAAATTATAGAATATTAAGAAAATTTATGGGGGGAATTTGAATTAAAGCACTCATTTATCAATATCAACTCTCAAAATTAGCCATTGCTAGAATAGCTGGTATTTTCTCATTACGAGGTTATCTCACTAAATTTGGTTATTTAAAACTAATCGATCTTCCTCAACCAAAAGTAATTTCTCCTAATTGGGGAGTTATAAAGACAATCCTCTGTGGTATTTGTGGATCAGACCACAAACAAATCTTTTTAGATGGTAACCGAGATAATCCTATGACAGCTTTAATTTCTTGGCCCCAAATATTAGGTCATGAAGCCGTCGGTTATATAGAAAAAGCTGGGACTAATTCAAAATTAAAAATTGGTCAACGTGTCGTTTTGAATCCCTGGATTAGTTGTGTACCCAGAGAAATAAAACCACTCTGTATAGCTTGTCAAGATGGTAATAATACTTTATGCCGAAATTTTAATAAAGGAATAGTTTCTCCAGGAATTCATTCAGGAAACAGTAGTGATGTTACAGGAGGATTTGCTGAATACTTTCCCGTACATGAATCAATGGCAATAAGAATTCCCGATGACATCTCTATGGATGAAGCCTTACTTTCAGATCCATTCTCCGTGGCTTTTCATTCAACATTAAAGGTAGATTTAAAACCTGGCTCTGTATGTGTTGTTTATGGATGCGGAAATTTAGGGCTTTTGACTATTTTGATCCTAAAAAAGATCTATAATGAGATTAAGGTAATTGCAATTTCACGCTTTCCACATCAAGCAAATATCGCAAAAAAATTTGGTGCTGATTTAATTCTTAATTCTTCACCTACAGATAGGATAGTTAAAACTGTTGCGGACTATTTAAATTGTGATATATATTATATAAATAAGAAAAAACCTTGGTTAATTGAGGGGGTTGATTTTTTATTTGATACTGTAGCTTCTGCTGAAACCCTTGAAACTGGAATTCGTATTGTAAAAGCTAGAAAAAAAGATCCATATACTAATGAAATATTATCTGGAATAATTGTAGTAACTGGAGTATCCTCTCCGAAACGATTTGAATGGACTCCCTGGTATTTTAAAGAAATCAGCATTATTGGAAGTAATGCATTTGCAATTGAGCAATTCGATGGAAAAAAAGAACATGCTTATTATCATTACTTTCGCTTTCTTCAATTAGGAATTATTGACCCTTCTCCAATAATTACTCACAAATTTCCACTTGTAGAATATAAGAGAGCATTAGTAACAGCTAGAGCTCAAAAAAGATTTAGATCAATTAAAGTTGCATTTTCATTTGAAAATATAGAAGGTGATGTCTAAATATCGAAAATTAAAAAAAACCACACAATGGATGCATTAATTTTTGAAATGAAATTTATTAAATTAGTTAAAGCTTATATACGTGGAAAGCGAAATTATTCTGGTTATTGGAAAAAGGGAGGACCTATTAGTCTTAAGAAAATACCAATTCCTTTACTAGTAGCAGAAGATTGGATTTTAGTAAAAACAGTTTATTGTGGGATATGTGGAAGCGATATGAAAGAATTAACCTTAAGTGGAGCTCGTGATAATCCTATACAATCATTAATTACATTTCCCCAAATACTTGGGCATGAACCAGTGGGGATAATAGAAAAGGTAGGAATTAAAGTCAATAAGTTTAAAAATGGAGATCGAGTAGTCATTAATCCTTGGTTTCCTTGTACAACTAGGGGAATAAAACCTGAATGTTCAAGATGTCAAATAGGAGATTATCAGCACTGTCAAAACTTTCAGAATGGCAATCTACCAAGGGGGATGCATTTAGGAACTACTAAGGGTTTTGGGGGATTTGCACAATACATTGCAGTCCATGAATCACAATGTTTTTTATTACCTTCAGAAGTATCATTTGATCAAGCAGTATTAGCTGACCCTTTTTCAGTAGCATTTCACTCGATTTTAACTTTAGAGCCTAAACAGGAATCTAATATATTAGTTTATGGATTAGGAGTGATAGGTTTATTAGTAATTATGGTTCTTAATAATATTTTTAATGTGAAAAAGATAATTGCTGTTGGTAGATATCAATTTCAAAAAGAGATTGCTTTAAAATTAGGTGCAAAGCATATTTTTTTGACAAAAAAAGAAGAACTAATCAAAGAAATAGCAAACTATACAAAATCTGAATTACTTATGCCTGAGCGAGGTTTACCGTGGACTATGGATGGTGTTGATGGTGTTATTGATACAATTGGTTCAAATGAGACTCTAGAAGTAGGAATGAGAATTTTAACCACACAGGGAAAGCTAGTGTTTTTAGGAGTAAGTACACCTAAAAGGTGTGAAAATACACCACACTATTTTAAGGAATTAAATATAATTGGTTCAAATGCATTTTCAATAGAACATTTCGAAGGTAGGAAGGTTCATGCTTTTGAATTCTTTATAGATTTCCTTACATCTAAAAGAATTAAACCTTCAGTATTAATTACTCATAAATTCCCTCTTATAGAATATAAAAAGGCTTTCGATGCTCTAGTTAATAAATCTGATTCTCATGCTGTTAAAATAGTATTTAATTTTTCTGATGATTAAAGAAAAGATTAATATTTTTTCAGAACTTAAATTTAGGTAAGTTAGAATTACAATATAATAAATTTTCTACATAAAGATTGTGGAAGGTGATTAAAATAGTAATTGAATTGATTGCTTCAATTTACACTATTATAATTGGAATCGCTATGCTTTGCATGTGGTTTATGCTATTATTAAAAAGAGAAGTACCTGATCTCACTACGAAACCTACGCAAATTTATTTTCATTTGATAGCAGAGTTTCTAACATCAATTATGTTAATTGTTGGAGGAGTTGGAATGATTATGAATCAAGGTTGGGGTGACGCTATATTTTATATAGCGATTGGAATGGCAATCTATTCAACAATTAATGCAGCTGGTTTTTATGGACAACTAAAAGATTGGCCAATGTTTATTACTCTAATAGTATTTACAATTATTTCTCTTTTAATAGCATCATTGATATTACTTATAGAATTCCAAATTCTTTAAAATTCTTATATTATACCTTTTTTTTTGAAATCTCGAATTTCTATTTTGGAATAACCAAGATTCTGAAGTATTTCTTTTGTATTTTGACCAATTTTTGGAGCTAAGCTTCTAATATTTGACACTGTCCGAGAATATTTTATAGGTGAAGCAACATTCTGAATTTTTCCAAATAAAGGATGTTCCATCTCAACTATCATTTTACGTTGTTTAATTTGTGGATCTTCACAAGCTTCAGCAAATGATTTCACTGGCATAACACAAGCGTCTAAATTTATAAAAATTTCCATCCATTCTGCTTGAGTTTTTTTAAGTAATTCATTTTTAATTTGATTAAAGAGAATCTCCCTTTCCTCTCCACGTGAAAATTGTTTTGGTATCAAATCAATGCGATCAATTCCTTTACAAAATTCTCGCCAGAATTTAACTTCTACAATTCCAACAGAGAGAAATTTATTATCTTTAGTTTTATAAACATTATAAAAAGGAAAGTCTCCGTGCAAAGGATTTTGAGTAATAACTCCATCATTTAAATCTTTAGAAAAATGGTATGCTGCTACAAGAGGCATAAAAGAAAAAACACAATCTGTCATAGAAATATCAATGAATTGACCTTCCCTCCCATGATTGTTCTCTCTTTCTATTATTGCCCCGAGAATTCCAATAGCTGAAACTAATCCACCACCAATATCAGCAACTTGAACACCTGGATTAATTGGTTTTCTTTCTTGAAATTTGTCTCCTAAAATCTTTCGTTCTTTATTTAAATCTAAAATTCCACATATCCCAATGTAATTAAGATCATGACCAGCAATTTGCTCATAGGGTCCATATTGACCATAACCTGTTAAAGAACAACAAATTATTGATGGATTTATTGATTTTAAAGTTTCATAATCAATTTTTAATTTTTTCGTAATTTTTGGCCGAAATGTATCAAGCACAACGTCAGCTTCTTTAACTAATTTATAAAAAATCTTTCTAGCTTCTTCTTTTTTTAAATTAAGTGTTATTGCTTTTTTATTTCGATTCAAAATTGAATTAAATGCACTTTCACGAAATCTTCCCTTTTGAAAGAAAGGGGGAGGATGCCCATATGGATAATAAGGATCTTCTACTTTAATTACATTTGCTCCAAGATCAGCAAGGATCATTGAACAATATGGGCCGGGTAACATTCGTGTAAGATCTAAAACAGTTTTTCCTTCTAAAGGTAATGACATAATAATTAAAAAAAAAGATAGCATAAAAGTATACATGAAAAGTTAGAAGTAATATATTAAATTGCCTTTTATAAGTTTTTCTCATCCAATTCTTTATCTATTACTTCTCTGAACCCATTTAATCTTACCAGATTTAGTTACTCTAAATATCTCATTTTTATTATTTTTCAGTATAATCATCCAGGTAGAATCCGTGAAGTATTTTACATAATCGTCTCCTATTTTTAAATCATTAATTATTGATTCTGTGCCAAAAATTAGTGGAATATATTTAATATCCCAT
Organism: Promethearchaeota archaeon; assembly: GCA_048941625.1. Taxonomy (GTDB): domain Archaea; phylum Asgardarchaeota; class Lokiarchaeia; order Sigyniarchaeales; family SOKP01; genus Loki-b32. The sequence goes on from JBHLNK010000055.1 coordinate 16,518, forward strand.
ATCATGTCTATAAATTTGGGTTGATAATCCGAATCGTTAAAAGAGGGTTGAAAGTATGGTCTTAATGATTTTGGATTTAATAATTCTTCTGAATTTTTAATATCAAGAATCTTTTCTTGTCTGAATTTCTCGATATTTTTAAGATCTGTTATTTTATTAAATCCGATATAAAGATGATCCAAATTTTTAAGTTTTTCTAACCCCTTAAGTGATGTTAGATTATTATTTCTCAAGTCTAAGAACTTTAAATTTCTAAGATTTGCTAATCCCTTTATTTCATTTATTTTATTGTAACTAAGATCCAAAAATTCTAATTTGGTTAATTTTTTTAAACCTTTTATTTCTTCGATGTTATTATTACTAATATCCAATCTTCTTAAACTTGAAAGTTTTTCTAGACCTTTTATTTCTTTAATTTGATTATTTCGAAGATTTAACACTTCTAATTTAGGTAATCCTTTTAAATTCTTTATTTCTGACAAAAAATTATCGAATAATATTAATGATTTCAGCTTATAAAGCCCATCAACTCCTTCAATTTCCAATATCTTATTATTATTCAGATATACAAATTCAAGGCTTTTTAGGTTTAGTAAATTCTCAATTTTTTTTATTCTATTTCCCTGTAAATACAAAGCTTTCAAGTTTACTAGCTTATCTAACCCTTGAATTTGTGTGATTTGATTATAATTGAGATTTAATTTCTCTAAATAGGTAAAATTTTCTAAATTTTTAAGATTTTTTATATCATCAATGTTTTTATTACTCAAATTGAATTCTGGTTGAAAATGTGACGGAAAAAAAATATTTCCCTTATATATAATGTATGTTTTAATTTTTAGAAGAGATCTTAAATTCTTATTTGAAGTTCTCTCCAAAGTTTTAATTATAATGGGTAAACAATTATTATTATTTTCCCTTTTTAATACCCAGGAGATTGGGTTAATAGCCATATCTGCGAAATTTGATATTATTATTCTGGCAGCTTCTCCTCTTATTTGATCATTAAGATCTGAAATTAATAAATTTTCAAGAAAAGTAAAAATAATTTCTCTTTTAAAATTTAAAAGTCCAATGAATTTTACTGCTAATATTCTTGACTTATCATCATAACCATGAAAATCTTCTATTATAGAAATAAATTGATCTAATGCTTGTTCTTTAGATATTTTCTTGTGACGATAATCATCATAAATCTTATTAGGTGCCAATTTGGCTATCAAAAGATTAAATTCACACTTTTAAGCAATGAATTGATATAAAATGTAATACTATGTTATAAAAATAAATAGAAAATTAAAATTTAATATAAAAAAGTAAGAAATAATTTAAAATTATAACTCAACTATTTTAGATTCCATTTTTTCAGTATCTATTATTGCAAAAGTGGCTTTACCAGTTAGATACCCACACAGCTCACCAGGATTAACTACTAATATTCCACTATCTAACTTGTTATTTGAGATTGAATGGGTATGGCCAGATAGTATTATATCAAAATTACCAGATTTTGCTAAGGCCTCCAAAGTTTGTTTTTTAGGCATATGAGATGCGAAAATCCTTTTACCTCCTAATTCTAGATGTAATTCATGTCCATTCTGTGCAAATTCACATATCTGACCTAAATTTTGAGTCAGAAATAATTTATCTCCATCATTGTTTCCAAAAACCCCAAAAAATCTACTCTTTATAGAATCCTTTAATTTATTAAACCAATTCTTCACAAATGGAGAAACATAATCTCCACAATGAATGACGGCTTCAATATCTCTTTCATTTATTATAGACACTGCTTTTAAAATATTATCTTTATGATCATGACTATCTGATAATACTGCTAGCTTCATTTTTTAAAACTCTCGTATTAGTTTAAAACAAAATTGAATTAGATATAATTAAATTAAATTATTATATGTTTTATATTAATAACTAATAATGTATATTTAGTGAAATAGGAATGATTGAAGAATTCTTCAAAACTCAAACATCAATAATCAATAAAGAATTGAATAAATATTTTTCAAATTTATTAAAAACTGAGAAAGATCTACTTCTTAAAGATTTTATAACTCAGCTTCAAGAATTTATGTTAAATGAGAAAGCGAAGAGAATAAATCCTATTTTACTAACGGCTGCTTTTGCCGGGATTGTAAATCCTTTATATCTGGAGGACCAAATCGAACTTATCCAAGAAGTCTCTATTGCTGTTGAGTTATTACATAATGGACACCTGATTCATGATGATCTACTCGATGATGATTTGATAAGAAGAGAAAAACCAACTTTCCACAAACAACTGGAAAGTGAATTGAATCAATTATATAAAGATAATAGTGCACCTAATAAAGAAAGTACAGTTAAATTATATGGACGAGATATGAGTGTATTAGGTGGAGTTGAAGGATACCTTTTAGGACTTGATATTTTAAAATCTTCAAAATTTCCTGAAAAATTAAAATTATTAGCGATTAATGAATATACAAAAGCTATGGATTACTTAATGAAAGGACAATTAATTGAAGAATATATGAATTATAATAACATTACAATGACACTAGAACAATATCTTAATATTGCAGAATTTGAAAAAGCTAGAATATTTGAAAAATCAACTAAAATCGGAGCTATTTTAGCTAAGGGTAACCTGCATTATCAAATTAACCCATTAAGCGAAGCAATGTTAAGTATTGGACAAGCTCACGCAATTCGAGATGATATTCTTGATCTTGAAGATGATATCAAAGGAAAAAAAAAGAAAATTATATATATTCTCGCTGTACAGAACACAGATGAGACCCAATCAAGGATTTTGAATGAAATATTTCATAAGGATAATATAACAGAAAAAGATGTCGAAGATGTAAAGGATATTTATGCTAAAACTAATGCTTTAATGATTGCTGAACATCTAGCAAAAAATTTAGTTGAACAATCTAAAAGTAAACTAAAAGACATATATCCCGATCTTAATAAGGAACAAAAAAGATTTTTCAATGAGTTCTCTGATTTTGTTTATCAAAGGAAGTATTAATCTATTTCTATTATTATACAACAACATATGGTATATGCTGTCTCTTCAACATGATATTGTTTAATTTCTTAAAAACTTCCAAAACGTTATAATTTTTTAATGCGGATGTTTTAAAATAATCATCTAATTTTTTTTCTTTGATGTATTCATTAATTATATCATTATTGACAACTTCTGATTCCGGGACCTTCTCAATTAGATCAGATTTGCTTCCAACCAAAATTATTGGAATATTTGAATCTATAGCATTTTCTACTATCTTTTCATACCAAAAATCTAGTTGATTAAATGAACTTTCATTAACTAAATCAAATACTAATAAAGCACCATTAGCTCCTTCAATAAATTTAGGAATCAAGGGAGTAAACCGTTCTTGACCTCCAAAATCAAAAATAGAATTAACAACATAGTTCTCTTCAAGTAAATCTGGATCATTTGCATAATTAATTTTTAAATAAACTGAATGAAAATTTATACCAATTGTTGGAGAAGTATCAAAATTGAATGAATTGAAACAATAACGGTTAAATAATGATGTTTTACCTACTGAGCTGACTCCACATATAACAGTTTTAAAAGAAAAAAGTATGTCTCTTTGATCATAACTCATATTTTTTAACCTCTTAAACTAAAAAAGGTGAAACTTGAATTATAATTATGTTAAATTATTGGAGGGCTATTTTCTTTAATTTTAATAGAAAAAATATTTAAACACTTAAATAGTTTCCGAGATAATCTGTTAATACCCTTTTAAATTAGGAAAACATCGTTTTACTTGATTTAGAATAAAGAAATATCTATTTTTTATAATAATAATATCTAAAAATTCTTATTCCTTTACTATTTTAGATTAAAAAAATATTCAACATATTTAATTATCCATCTTTATTATCTAAATGACGACAAAAATACCTCCTGATCAAATTGTGATTAGACCCCCAGTGGAAGCTTACTCTGTATTGATACCTGTAACAGGTGGTTGTTCTTGGAATCGCTGCATATTTTGTGGAACATATAAGGGGGTGTATGGTGTTTCTCAAGATTATGCCATTCGAACAATGGAAGATATTAAAAAAGATATTGATAAAGCCGCAGAAAATAACTATCATGGGTTCCCTGTGTTCTTAGCTGGAGGAAACCCTACATCCGCTCCAACAAATTTTTTAGCTGAAATAATTAAATATGTAAGAATTAAGTTAAGAAATGTTCCAAGGATAAGTTGTTATGCTAAAGCATTGGACATTTTACAAAAATCGGATGAAGAATTAAAAATATTAGCAGAAGCGGGCTTGAATATTGTCTATATGGGGTTAGAAAGTGGTTCCAATACCATTTTAAGAATTATGAAAAAAGGAACTAATGCCACATCTATAATAAAAGCAGGAAAAAGAATTTTAAAAGCAGGTATTAAATTATCTTTGTATATTATTTTAGGATTAGGCAGTTATAAATATTCAGAAGAACATATCAAAGAAACTGCTAGAGTATTAACAGAAATAAATCCAACTATTTTTAGGTTCCGAACTCTAAATATTTTACCCGGTACACAACTTTGGAATAAGTGGAAATCAAGTGAGTTTAAATTACTAAGTCCAGTTGATAATCTAAAAGAAGAAAAGCAAATTATAGAAAAATTGGGGGAAAATGTTACTTCCCAAGTTTTTAATGATCACGTGTCTAATTATTGTGCTATAGAATCTTCAAACATCAAAGAAGATCGTGAGATGTTTATAAAAATCTTAGAATCTTATATCAATGACCCAAAAATTCAAAATTTACCAAGAAAAAACTTGATAAGAATGTAAATTCTTATCTACAAAAAAAAGCTTTTTAATTCCAATCTTTTAGAATTTTATCAACAATATTGATAAATCTTCTGTATCTTGATATCGCATCCAATAAAAAATTACTCATTTTATATACCTGGGAAAAGCCATCCAATTCTTCTAGGTTAAATTTATTTTCCTCCAACTCTTCCCTCATTTTTTGTATTTCTTCTTCCCACCTTGTCATTCTGTTAATTATAGCTCTGGAAAATTTTAATAGAAGTATCCCTGCAGATTCAGCTATATATGTAATCTTACCGTTTTCAGAAACATCCCCTACTTGAATTAAACCATTTTCTAATAAGGAATTAACTTCTTGTGATATTTTTCCTACAGATAAACCTGTTATCTTTTTTAATCGACTCTGAGTAAGATATTTTCTAGTAATAAAATAACCAAGTATCCTAACAAACATTGGATCTCGACTTGAAAACATAGTTGAAGATGCTAATTGATTTAATATATCTTCTTCAATGTGATACACTTCTGGATCGAATTTAATTTTCAGAATCTGATTTTTGTCTCGTTTGACAAGGATTAAATTATCTAAGGAAATATCATTATCAAATCCCTCGATGGAATCTTGTGCCATAATAGGAAATATCACCTTATAAATTTCGAAAACTTCAAGTAATTCATTAATCCTATTTAAAACTAGTTCAGCTCCAGCTTTAGAATCACCATTTAATTTCCTCAATTCATTTTTTTTAATTTTTAAATAACTTTCAAGGGAATCAAAACTACTTAATGCGATTTCAATCCCTTTTGTAGTAAGATCTTCGAGTTTTCCTAAAAATGAATAAGTATATGTATGTGTATTTTTTATTCTTTCTTTTGTATAGACACCTGTGCCAATCATAACAGATAAGAATGTAGAGATTGATCCAATCGAGAAACTTGTTAATTTTTTTAGTTCTTTTTGAGTTAATTTTTTATGAATTAGTAAATAAGCTGATATTGTGGAGATCTTGGGGTTTACTTTTTTTATGTTTGCTATGTCCAAAATAAATTCAACTAATTTATCTTCATATTTTTGGAGTTTTTCATTGAAAAGGTGATTTATTGTTTCAGTTTTATTATCTAATGACATTTCCTAATTAAATATAGAATAAGTATATATTTAAACATATTTATTTTTCAAAAATTGTGAAATAAAATTCTGAGTGCCTTAAACTTTTATATAATTTGTTTTATTAAAAATTATGAATGCAATCAGTGATAGAAAGCTAACAATGTCCTTTGCAGAAAATACTTTAAATTAGGCAATTATTCAAATTTTTTAGAATTAAAATAGAAAAAAAAAGAATTTATTAATTAAATTTAACTTAAATAGAAAAAGGTTGATGTATCTCCATCAAATTCTTGTGGTTCATCTCCACCGCCATATGGATAATTATTATGGGCATAAGTGAAGACATCTTCCATTGATACAGAAGTAGAACCACCATAATGATTAATCCAAGAATATTCAAGGAAATAATATGTCCAAGCTCCATTCTGATAGCTAGGAACATCATATCCATATCCATTTTCAGTACATGTTGTTGTACAATAGATATCAGCACTATTAGGCATACTAAGTAAATCAGGTCCAAATCCTCCAGAATAACAGTGATCAATGAATACGAAAATTTTATCTGCTATAGCACCATCTAAAATTGCACTAAGTTCTGTATCATAAAAATCTCCATCTTCACCACTCTCTCCTGCTCCACAATCCCACATACATAGATAAGATGATCCAGCACCATTCCCACTTCCATGACCGGAAGTTGTGAACACAATTATATCATTACTATCAGCAGAATTAACTACATTGATAAGGGCTTGCTTTACATTATATTCAGTAGCATAACCATCATGTTGTGGAAAGTTAGAAGTATGACCATCACCGTAAACCCATACATGATCAAAAGCCATTCCAGTCCCTGTTAGATGATTGTACCAATCTGTTGCATCTTCATCACAATAAGAAAGATCATTAATAGCTTTATAATCAGAAATTCCTACAATCACAGCATATTTTTCTACTGGATTACCGGTTGCATCCACTGTGAAAGCAACTGTGTCCGTGTCGCTATTTCCTGCAACATCCCAAGCTCTTACGTCAACACTATATCCCCCATCTGCCAATCCTGTGTAAAGATGGCTAGAAGAAGTACCTTTATTGATCCAACTACCACCATTTATTCTTGTTTCATAGTAAGCGATACCAACATTATCGGAGCCAGACCAGCTAACTGTTACATCAGAAGAATATACAATATCTCCATCAGATGGATTAGTTATTGATATTGTTGGAGGTGTTGTATCCGGTCCTCCAGGTGTAATTATAACAGTAATTGTATAAGTACCAGAACCTGAATAAGAATAACAACCTGTACTCCAAGTTCCAAATGTGCTTGGAGGATCAACATCAATCCATTCAGGATTAGCAGA
>JBHLNK010000056.1:0-23791 GCA_048941625.1 Promethearchaeota archaeon
TTTTACAAATTCAAACTTAATACTTATTTTTTTAATTTCTCCTTTAATTTTTATTATATTTTATGTAATAAATTTACTAATTGTCATAGTATTAGGGAAGATTTTCTATAAGATTCTCCAATTTAAGAAACCAATCAAGGAGGGAAATTTTATCTGGGAGAATAAAAATTATGATTATAATCTTTATTTTAGACGCTCTTTTTTATTGAGATATATCAAATGGAAAATTCAAAAAAGCCCATTTCCCTGGTTGCTAAAGTTTGCTTTTAATTTTATTGGAAATTGCGCTATCGGTAATAACACAATCATAGAAAATACATATTTAGCAAAAGAATTGTTACAAATTGGTAAAAATTCATATATAGGAAAAGCACTAATAACTAATCATTTATGGGATACAAGTTTAATGATAAAAAAAATTAAGATAGATGATAATGTAGTAATTTCTGATTGTTGTTGTATATCTCCCGGAACAGCAATAGGGAGGAATACTAATTTGTTACCATTATCTGTAACTGCTAAAAATGACGTTATTCCCCCTAATTCATTTTTTTTCAATACACCATTAAAAATAATTTCAAAACAAGAGTTAATTAAGGTATTCAATTTTGAAAATCTAGATTTTGAATAAATAATAACAACGATGTGATCAAAATGAAACAACAAAAGCATTTACTCATTACCAATAATACTATTAATGAAAACAAGCTATATTATGTTTATCCAATTCTAATTTGGCTTGCTCTTTTACCAACTATTATAATATTTTTATTCTGCTTCCAACTATTTTCTATCCTGGTTAATGTGGTCGTCATTTTTTGTTTTTTGCCAATTTCACTTGTTCTTTATTATACATTATTCATTTTACTACTTCTCTTATTTGCAAAGGTGACTCTTATTATTATTAACCTAATTCACAAACCAAAAGAAGGGATTTTTGAAAGAGTCTCACGAGATAAAGATTACTATTTCTTTATTCTTAGAAGAAATTTAAAAAATTTTATTTTAGAGATATATAATCATTACCCTTTACCTTGGGCTAAAATATTAGCATTAAAAATCCTTAATATAAAAGTAGCTAATAATACAGGAATATTAGATAGCTTTATTGATTCTGATTTTGTAGAAATAGGTAAAAACACAATTCTGGGTGAAGGGTCTGTAATAATGAGCTCAATGATCATAGGAGATTACTTGTTGTTAAAAAGAGTAATTTTACATGAAAATGTGACTATTGGGGCATTTTCTGTGATTGCTCCAGGAACTATTGTAGAAAGAGGAGCTATTTTGGGAATCGGTAGCTATACTGTTATTAATCAAAGACTTGAGAAGAATTATATATATTATGGAAGACCTGCGAAGAAACAGAAAAAAATTGAAGATTTTTAATAAACAAAAACTAAATATTATTCAAAGTATTTATTTACAATATTATAAAAATTTATTGAGGGGAGTTGATCTATAGGCCATAAAATTTATTGTCCAACCTGTGAAAAGGAAGTAACACTCCGTCGTAAGAATTTCGATCATGTTTACCACGAGGTACTTTGTTTCATGGTTATCCTAACGTTAGGTCTGGGCTTTTTAATTTACTTCATTTTAAAATACAGCAAAAAGCCAAACACATGTCCAAATTGTGAATCAGAATTTGATTTAAATAATCTCCCTACAAAGACATTAAATATAACTCCAGGATTTAGATCAACGAGTAATCTTAACTTTCCTTAATTTTCATTTCCTTTTTACATCTAGGACAGATTTTATCATCTTCAGTAAGTCTCTTTTTCCTTAGAATTCTTTGATATTTACATTTCGCATTTTTACAAACCAGAGTAAATTTAACTAAATCGCCTAATGATGTCTTAAGCCCTTCAGGCTTTACTTGATCCTCTTTAATTTTTTTAGCTTCTTTGGCTAATGTTCCTTTTTTCTTCAAATCCTCTTTAGAATCTTCTGAATGCAGCCATTTATCTAATCCCATCAATTTCACATCATTAAGGTCTATTAATGTAAATAAAACTAATAATTCAAAATTTTCAATAAGTAATTAAACTTAAAACTTAATAATTAAAAAAAGAGAAAAAAATAAAAATTTGATTGTCAAATTTATTAAAAAACTTGAACCTTGCCTGCAATGAGTCTCTTTCTTAAATCAAAGAAATATTCTTGGCTAAGTTTTTCACTTGAGACTTCCTCAGCTACTTTCTTTATTGAATCGAAGTTTACATTCGCAGCAGGAATTAATTCAATTGAGTTAACCCAGGGGTCCGTTATAGGGCGACCAATTTGAGATAATAACTTGACATGGGCTTCCAGAATATCCCCCTCACCTTTTTTAACGATATCTCTTGCAATTTCTGTACTTAAAACGTTATACAATTTTCCCACATGATTTATGGGATTTTTTCCGCAAACCGCCTCTAAACTCATCGTTCTACAAGGAGTAATAAGACCATTAGCTCTATTACCGCGACCTACCTCTCCATCATCACCAGCTTCCGCAGAAGTTCCAGTTATTGTTAAATAAATAATTCCTTTTTCAATATTATCAGCTACATTTACTTGACATGACACATCTCGATTTGGGATGATATCTGTTGCTAGATCTAGGACTGCATCCTTTATTTGGTTCGTATAGCTAACGTATTCACTAGCATCGTTTATGTATTTACTTACCATTGCTGCTGCAACTGTGATACCAACTTCATTACCATTTCTTTCAACCATTACCTTAATATCTTCACCTGATGCTTTACATTTATCCTTAAATTTATCAGAGTTGATCAATCTCTCAGCTTCTAAAGCTATCTTCTCCACATCTGAATAAGGAGCATAACCTACTCCAAAACTAGTATCATTAGCTAGAGGTATTTCTTCAGTATGATGAGATTCATCAAACACTCCGGTTAAATCTATAGATCCTGGTCGAACAGCATAATCAAATTGAATATCCTTATTTAAATCGAGATTTCTAAAAATATCTGAAAGTACTTTTCTTTGAGTTTCGATACAAATAGTAGGAATTGGAACATATTCAAGTTTATTTGTTCCATCCCCACACTCTGTAAGAATCTGATTGATAGCTCGTCCAACGATTAGAAAATATTGTGGTTGGATTATTTGTCCACCACCATATTCTGGTCTTGCAGTTCCTCCAACAAGAGCTGCTTTATCAACGTTATGGTGATAAACTCTATCAAAATTCTCAAGATAATAAATACAAAGTGCTCGGGAACAAGCATCAGCCACAGCATCACAAACAGTGTCAGGATGTCCAATACCTTTCCTTTCACATATCTCAGGGAACTCACTTTTTTCAATAGGTAAAAAGTTAGCACGTGTAATTTTTAACATTTCATTTAACCAACTTCTTAATTATATAGATAGTTCTTTTAAATATGTTTTTAAATTATTTATCAGTTAAATTCCTTATTAAATGAAAAATGCAGATTTTGCATTACATATATAAATCAATTAATAATCTTTATAAATATTTTGTACTTATAATATGCATAAAATGCATAGTTGTTTTTTAAAAAATGGAAATTTTACCCTCTCTGAGCGATATCAAACGTCTACGCAAAAAATTAAATATTAGCCAAAAAGATCTTGGAAAAGCTCTGAATATTCCACAGTCTACGATTTCTAGAATTGAGAATTCAACCATAGATCCTCCCTATTCCAAGTTAAAAAAACTTTATGAATTTCTCGAAAATGAACGTAAAAAACGAGAAAAATCTAAAAAACATGCTGAAGACATTATGATAAAGAATATAATCTCTATAAACCCTGATTCAACAATCAAAGCTGCTATTACTCTAATGAACAAACATGAAATTTCTCAATTACCAATATTAGAAGAAAATAGAAATATAGGAAGTATAACATCAAAAAAAATACAGAAGTATATTATAGATCACCCTGAAATTATTAATAAAGATGTTTATCTTATTAAAGAACTGCCTTTTCCAGAAATTGATAAGAGTTGGAGCGTTAAAGATGTATCTGATTTACTTCTTAAGTATTCCGCTGTTTTAGTAAAAGAGAGTGATATTTTTATAGGAATCATTACAGATTCTGATCTTCTTAAACTACCAAATAAAAAATGATGGTGAATTTCTTTTCAAATTTCATGAGAGAAATATTATATATAAAATAACGATATTACTTAATAGAGAAAACAAAAATTTTTTTATAGCATATAGGTTTTTAAAGATTAGATTTGATGATTGAAAAGATAATACAAAAAATTGATTCTTTACTAAAAAAAGCTAATTATGAGACATTAGTATTGGGTAATTATTTTACGACAAAAAGCAAATTTTGTTTTGATCTTTTAGCTAAAAGTGATGAATTGATTTTTAGTGTAAAAATCTTTCCTAATATAGACAATTTAAATCAGGATATCATCAGTGATATCAAATCTCTATCTTCAGTCCTTAAATCAAAACCCCTATTGATCGGACTTAGAAATCGCTATCAAAAATTAGAAGATAATGCAATTTATGTAAGGGATGGTTTGCCATTTATCTCTGTTAATACTTTTGAAAATATCCTCAATGAACAATATCCTTATGTTTTAGCAAGAAGAGGAGGTGGAATAATATTTATAGATGGGGCTTTAATGAAAATATTAAGGGAAAATCATTCAATTACACGAAAAGAATTATCAGATATTTTAGGAGTTACCAAACGTACTATCTGTTCATACGAGAATGAATCTATGCATCCTTCTGAAAAAGTTGGGGAAAAAATATTAGAAATCTTGGAGAATGAAGATCTTTTTAAGAAAATCGATGTATTTGGATGGGGTTTGAAAGAATGTATAGATGAGAAAGATATACTTGAAGAAACTGATTTAAGTCAATTTGAATCTCATGTTCAAGAGATTATAAGTGATATTGGGTTATCATCTTATTGGTATAAAAAAGGATCAATTCCATTTAATTTATCTATGTATTCTCAATCTGATAAAATGAAATTCGAGGGATTTTTTCCTCTTTTTTCTGGAATCTCTGAAAAACAAGGAAAAATTAACGAAATGAGTTTTCAATGCTTAAAAATGTTTACAAATTTATTCCAAAAAACTTCAATATTCATAGTAAATAACGATATTAACATTCCTGAGTCTTTAAAGAAAACTAATATTCCTATTGTTAAAATTAAAAATTTAGAGAAAGTCGATGATGAACAAGAATTCATTGAACTTATTCAAGAATCACAAAAATGAATTGGAACTAATTTGTGGTATAGACGAGGCTGGCAGGATTTAAATCATATCGAATTAAAAGCTAAAAGGCTCTGTCTTAGGCCCAATGGTCCTATGTGGGATATGCTTCCCGAATTCAAAATTAGCTTTTTTAAAGGAAATTGGAGTTAAAGATTCAAAGAAGCTATCTCCTAAAAGAAGAAAAGAGTTAGCTATAAAATTAAGAGAAAGTTGTTATTCTCTTAAAGTCATAAGTATTAGTCCTCAAGAAATTGATGAGAGATATCAAAAAAAAATTTCACTAAATCAACTTGAAGAATTAAAAATGGCAGAAATTGCTAATAACCTGAAACCTTTTATCATAATTTTAGACGCTGCAGATGTAAACGAGCGAAGATTTGGGAAATCTATAGAAAAATTATTGTCATATTCCCCCAAAAAAATTATCTCGAAACATAAAGCTGATGACACATATCCTATAGTTTCAGCAGCTTCTATAGTAGCTAAGGTTGAACGAGACTTTTTAATAGAACAACTACATAATGAATATGGAGATATTGGTTCAGGATATCCCTCTGATGAAAAAACAATTAACTTTCTTCGTAATTATATAAGAGAACACCAAAAATTACCGAACATTGTTAGAAAATCGTGGAATACAATTAATAGATTATTAAATGAAGAATTGTATAATAAGAAAATAACAGAATTCTTTGATTAATTATTTTTCTTTACAATTAAAACAATATGGTTAGCAGCATATTTTTGTATGTTTAATCTTTCCATAATTTTAAATCCAGCATTTTCAAGAACTTTCAACTCTTTTAAATAAACATCCTCAGATTTTTGAATACTATCTATTGATTGAGATTTTATCGCTACAATTAAAATTCCATTATCTTTTAAGTAATAATTGCAATTTTTTATTGCAATCTCCGCTTGCCGCGGCTGAGCAACATCTTGATAAACATAATCCATATTCGTGAACACATTTTTAGCATAGCTCTCTGGAAAACGCGCGTCTCCTAATATTGGAACAACATTTTTTCTGTTTATTGTATTTTGTATTAACTGTCTCATACTTCTATCAGCAAATTCTACAGTATATATAATACCAGAAGGTATAATATCTGAAAGATGAGAAACAGATGTACCTGATGATGCTCCTAAATATAACCATTTTGAGCTTTCTGAAAAAAAGTTAGTAATAGGATTTTCTAATATTAAAGCTGCTAATTTACTTCTAAATGGATCCCATTCTCTATATTCTGTCCCTTTATATCTGATTAATTTCTCTCCATATATTCTTTTTCCAACATCTAAATTTTTAGTATATAGTTTTAACTTCTCTTGAGAACCAGATATGAAAACATTATAAAATTTAGGATGATTTCTGATTTCGATTTTTGGCATATTTAACAATTTTCAAGAATTATTTCTTTTTTTTATTTGATTTTTTGAATTTCTTCTGCTGTTTTTGAATCTTTGGAGGATTTGGGTATTTTTCATCAATTTCTTTTATCTTTATTTCAATTTCATCTGATAAATTATCACCAATAAAATCACCTCCAAAGTAATCCACCTTAGCGGCAATTCCAATTTTACCTGCCACTACACGAGCAATCTTTCCCCTATTAAAGGCTTTTGCTGATCTTATCTGATTCCATTGAAATATTAGTCCATGCTTTGGTCTTTTTTCCCCAGTTTTAAGAAATCTATATAATGCCTTTTCAGCTCCTAATAATTGAATTCTAGAAGCTGGCATATATGCTAACTTTTGCAGACTTCCTGCTTTTGCTATTAATTTAGCGCCAATTAATGAACCTATAACCTTAGTTATATTAGGACTATATTCTTGCATTATTCCCTCTAAATAGTTTTCTAATTGTATGCGAAAATTATCAAGTGAAATAATTTGATCACTATATTGTTGTATCACCGAGACATCAATATCCGCACCCATGGATTCTAATGCAGATTGTTCTAGTAGTTTAATTTTATCTTCACTCATATCAAACTCATGAAGAATATTTTCAAATGTAAAATTTTGACGGAATCCTAAAATCGAAATTAAGTTAGCTAGAGTTATATTATCATCAACAATCTTATCTGTTAATTCCGGAAAATGTAAACCGTACCATTCTCTAAGATGACTCGAAAAAAGGCTAATTGATTTTTTTATTACATCCAAAACTGTAGTTAATTGCCCAATAATATTATCAGAATGACCACTTGCCTTACTAATTTTTAGTCTTGTTAGTTTGCCGCTAATTTCTTTGTATTGAGATAGTATCTCTTCACTTGTTTTATTAATTCCTACCTTTTTTAGATTATTCGCTAAATTTAGTCGAAAAGCTTTAAGTTCTAATGAATTTTTGTCAAAATTAGTCTTATATCCCATTTTCTCAGACAGTATTGATTCCAATGTTTTATTATCTAGTATAAATTCATTAAAACCTGTATTTTCTAATTCTCTTATAAAATCTTCAAATACCTTTTGAATTGTGTTATTATCTAATGAGTTATAAAATTCAATTATTTTCTCGTAATTGTCATCAAAGTCAATAAAATCTAAGATGTTTCCCTTCTCATCAAATGCAAAAATTCCAAGTAAAGTATCTGCTATGTAAGACTTCATTTTTATTGATTAAATTATAGGTATATTTCAATCATTAATAATTGTTATAAAACTATAATCATTATTGTCATTTAAAAAATGCTAGAAGTAAATCTTTCTGGACTAAATTTAAAATCTCCTATTATTTTAGCCTCAGGAATTTTAGGAGTTTCTTTTTCTTCAATGAAAAGGGTCTACGATGCTGGAGCTGGTGCAATTACAACTAAATCTATTGGACCAAAACCAAGAAAAGGATATAAAAATCCATCCATAATTGAAGTTTATCCAGGAAGTTTTATGAATAGTGTTGGTTTAGGCAATCCAGGAATCGAGGAATTTATCTCGGAAATAAAAGAAATAAAAAAACATAAGATCCCTCTTATCGTGAGTGTTTTTGGAAATACTAATAAGGGTTATCTTGATGTAGCAGTCAAAGCAGAGACTGCAGGTGCAGATGCAATTGAAATTAATATTTCCTGTCCACATGCTGAAGTATCATCTATTGGAATTGATAAAAGTTTAACATTTGAGCTTGTAAAATTTCTAAAGGAAAAGCTTACAGTCCCTCTTTTTGTAAAATTGAACCCGAATGTAACAAATATAGTGGAAATTGCTTTAGCAGCTGAGAAGGGTGGCGCTGATGGAGTAGTTGCTATAAATACTTTCTCAGCATTGAAAATTGATATAAATACCAACAGGCCAATCTTATCACATGGAAGTGGTGGACTTTCTGGGAAATCTATTATGCCTATTGCGATAAAAAAAGTATATGATTTATATAAAGTTTTAAAAATCCCAATTATAGGATGTGGAGGGATAGATTCATGGCAAGATGTAGTAGAATTCTTTTTAACGGGAACCTCAGCAGTACAAATTGGAACCGCCCTATATAAAGGCACCGAATTAATTACTGAAATAAATGAAGGAGTAATTCGCTACCTCAAGGATAATGAATTTAAATCAATAAATGATATTAAAGGCTTAGCTCATCAGTATAAAACTCAAGAGGTGCCCGATTTTGACTGAGAATACTATACAGACTGTAAAAGTAAGCCGTATTATTAATAACTGTGAAGGTGTGAAAACAATTATTTTTAAAATGATAGGAAATCAACCAAAACCAGGGCAATTCGTTATGATATGGGCCCCTGGAGTCGATGAAGTACCAATGTCAATCTCAGCCTGCGATGAAGCGGGGAATTGGGCAATAACTGTAAAAAATGTGGGTGAATGTACTGGCTTTTTATATGATTTGAAGGCAAATGATTATATCGGTGTAAGAGGACCTTTAGGAAATTGTTTTCATATACCCCCCCATAAAGATTATAATATATTTTTAGTGGGAGGTGGAATTGGAATGGCACCACTTAGATTTCTTGCCAGTTACTTGAAAAACTCAGGTTATACTTTTAGCACAGTACAAGGAGCTAAAGTTGAAAGTGAACTACTATTTATGGATGAATTTTATGAGTATTACCGGGAAGATTCAAAATTTCATGTCTGTACAGATGATGGAAGCTACGGCGAAGAAGGATTTGCTCCAAAGCTTTTTGAAAACCTTATAAAAAATTTCTCACAAAAGGATTTTAAAAAAACCATTGTATATTCTTGTGGCCCAGAAGTAATGCTATATAAACTATTTCAAATATGCGAAAAGAATAATATCGAATTTTATGCAAGCCTCGAACGGATTATGAGATGCGGCTGTGGCTTGTGTGGATTATGCACTTTAGACCCAAAAGGACTGTTAGTTTGTAAAGATGGACCAATTTTTAATTCAGTAACTCTAAAAGAAATTCAAGATTTTGGAAAGTATAAAAGAGATTTTACAGGTAAAAAGATATCATTAGAGTGATTTTTGAGTTTCATTATAAAATCTATTTTTAAAATATCATTTTTTTGTTATTTTTAAATTAGTTTAGAGCATCTAAATCACAAAATATTAACTTAATGGAAAAATATATTATTTGTTAATAACCCATTCGGAGAAAATCATATATTTTTCTGACTTATTTTATAATGGATTCTTTAGATATGGTTGATCAAGAGAAAGTTAAACTAATTTCAAAAGAGATAATAGATTATTTAATTAAAAATCCCAAAACACCACGTAGAAAAATAACAAATATTAAAGGTAAAATAGGAAAAAAATACAATTACAATAAAGTTCTAAAAAATGCAATCATCTTAAACTACGCAACAGAAGAAGAAAAAGAAAAAATTACTCATATTCTTAAAAGGAGAAAAACTAGAACAATATCAGGTGTGTCTGTTATAGCAATTATGACTAAACCTCTTCCATGTCCAGGGACTTGTATATATTGCCCAGGTCAAGATTCTCAACCGGGTCAAAAAGCAGCTCAATCCTACACTGGTCAAGAACCCGCAGCTATGAGATCTATTCATAATAACTATGATTCTTATCTACAAGTACAAAGTAGAATTAATGATTTAGAGGCTATTGGGCATGAAGTTGATAAAATTGAACTAATTTTAATGGGTGGTACTTTTTTATCTACTGATCTTGCGTATCAAAAAGAATTTGTTAAAGGAGCATTAGAAGGAATTATTAATCAACGTGTTGACACATTAGAAGAAGCTAAAGCTCTTGCTGAAAAATCTAAGCGTCGAGTTATAGGTATCACTATAGAAACGAGACCAGATTACTGCAAAGAAGAACATGTGGATCGAATGTTAAATTTCGGAACAACTAGAGTTGAAATCGGTGTCCAAACATTATATGATGATATTTATGACTTAGTGAGAAGAGCACATTCCACAGAAGATAGTATTAATGCAATTAGAATTGCGAGAGATGCCGGTCTGAAAATTAATACTCATATAATGCCTAATCTTCCTGGTTCGAGTTATTCTAAAGACATTCAATTGTTTGACGAATTATTTTCTAATTCAAATTACCGCCCAGATATGTTAAAGATTTATCCAACTTTAGTTATAAAGGGCACGGAACTTTATAATTGGTGGAAAAATGGAAAATATTCACCATATTCATATAAAGAATTAATAGATTTAATCGCTAGAGTTAAATCAAATCTTCCATCATATGTTCGAATTCAAAGAATTATGAGAGACATTCCAGCTAATCTAATTGAAGCAGGATGTAAACACAGTAATTTAAGACAATTGATACAAGAAAGACTGAAAGAAATAAATCAATCCTGTAAATGTATAAGATGTAGAGAATATGGTATTACTAGAGGTAGAGTCTTAGCTGATGAAAATTCATTCGATAATATAAAATTGTATCGATTAGACTATGACGCTTCTCAAGGTAAGGAAATATTCTTATCTTTTGAGAATAGAAAAGAGAATTATTTAATTGGATATCTACGTTTAAGAAAACCTTCTGAATTTGCTCACAGACCAGAATTGAATGATGGAACAACCCTCATCGTGAGAGAAATCAAAGTTGTTGGTGAACTCGTACCAAGAGATACAAAACCTAGTTTTTATACTCAAATTCAACATCGAGGTTATGGAAAGTTTTTGATGAAAAACGCTGAGAAAATCTCTTTAGAAGAATTTGATGCAATGAAATTAGCAGTCATAAGTGGATTCGGTGCAAGAGATTTCTTTAGGGATTTAGGATATAAGCTTGACTGAGTTTATATGTCAAAGCACTTACAATTTTAAGCCATCAATTTGCATTTTCTAATGAGTTTGGGATTTTAATTTTCCTAAAAAAAGATATTCGATATTAATAATTTCTAAATACTTCTAAAGAAATATCTTTTTTAATAATTTTAAATATACTAATTTTTACTATATAAATGTCAAAAATAGCCTTAAATGGATTAAAATGCCTAATGAAAGACCTCTCTCAAAAAAAAAAGTAACTCAACAAACTATTTCTATATCTCCTGCATTAAAGAATCGAATAGAACAATATGTAATGGAAAATAAACAAAAATATCCAAATGATAAGAGATTTAAGAGTGTTTCATCATTCTATAATTCAGTATTGGAAAAAGTAATGGAATCATTGGAGCAAAGTAAAACTCTTGATGACTTATCTGCTCTTGCTGATACTGAAATAAAAGATTTCTTCAGTAAAATATCTTTTAATGCTCTAATTCCGTATTATGAAAATGCAATAAAAACAAATAGATATGAAAATCCAACATTAGAAAAAAATACCTTCTTTTACTTCACACTTAGAAGATTATATCTTTCACGTCTGGATCCATATGATGTTACTAGCATAAAGAACATATTTAATAGAGTAAGAAATTATCTCATTTCAAATAACCTAACGAAAGAATTTAGATTAGATCTTTTTACAGGAAAGAGCAGAAAAGATTTAACAGGAACCTTTGAACATGCGGGATTATATAAAAATCTCTGCTTTGAAAATTATAAATATGCTGCAGCTTTATTTGGGTTACTAGGCGCTGAGATAACAGATTTTGTATATTCCATAAAAAATAATTATTGCAGATTTGATTTAAGAGCAACTGATTTGTTTTACAAAAAGGAATTAGCAAAGTTTGAAAGAATCAAAATTATGAATCACAATCTTTCCTACTTAATCAACTTTAATAGATTAATTAATGACAAAGATTATTATTTATGGATGAAATTAGCTTCCGATAAACAAGCTATAATCACATTTATCAATGAAGACGTTCAAGACAAATGGATAAACCTTATTGAAAAAGAAATTCAAAAATTTGGAGATATAGAGGATTTACATTTAACTACCTTAAAACTCTTTGAGAAATTTCACTGGATCGAAATCGAGAGTGAAGAACTACTACTTTTTCAAATAAAATTGCCAAAATCTAGATATGAGAAAGAGATTAACTACTTATTTGAGGTGCTTTCAAAAATTTCCGATATAATTCATAAAAATGGCAAATACCAAATTAAAAGATCTATTAAATAACAATCTCCACCCTGGAAAAATATAAAAAAGAGGATTTCATCCTCTTATTCCCCCATTTCCCCTTTCTTTGCCTTTTTACAAGGACTCCTGCAATCCCTTTGATTTTTATCAGTTAAAATTACCCATATAAATTTTTTCATAAGGATATTTAAATGCTACTAATAGAGTTCAAAATTTGAAAATCCTAATCTAACTAACTTTTTATGAATACTTATAAGAAAAAGGAACTCTATTAATATAATAGAGAGAAATGTATCTTGTAAAAATTCAATCAGTTAATAAGTCTCTTTGGTAATCGTTCCACGCTAACAATCAATAAGATATCAACTAATAAAACTTCAAAAATTATGTAATACTAAATCGTTTATGACAAAAAAAAAATTCTTTTCCGATAAGAAAACCGCCCAACAAACGATCTCAATATCCCCAGCTCTTAAAGATTGGATAAAAAGATATGTAAATGTAAACCATAGAAAACATGCTGATGATGAGAGATATAAAAGTGTTTCAAGTTTTTATAATTATATCATGACTAACATACTCAAACTTTTTGAAGAGGGCAAAACACTTGATGACTTTAAGAGAGTTGAAGATAGAAAAGTCAAAGATTTTTTTGATAGGTTTACTTTTAGAGCTACAATTCCACTTTATGAGATGGCTATTGAACCTAATAAATATACCAACTTTTCATTTGAATTCAGTACTCGTTTTCTATTAATGTATTTGGATTTCTTCAGAAGTGAAGTTAGACCCAATAATTTTAAAGATATTGATTTATTTTTTGAAAAAATAAGAAGTAGATATGCTGTTTCCACTGTATCTGAGGATATGAGACTAGAATTATATCCTAGTGAAAGTAAAGAACCTGCTAGGGGAACTTTAGAATTTATTGGAAAATTCAAAAATCTGCATTTTGAGAATTGCAAGTTTTTTGCTGCGGTTTTTGGGGTTATAGGGGCGAGAGTTACTGATTTTATTTATTCACCAGCAGATTATTATTGTAGATTGGAACTTATTGAGACCGATTTATTATTTAAAAAAGAATTAGCTAAGAAAGAGAGATTAAAACTCATACAAGAAAATGTAAATTTTATAATAAATTATAATAGATTACTAAATGAGAAAGATTATTATCTTTGGATGAAATTAGCTGAAGATAATCAGATTTATGTGGGTTTTAAGACAAAAAGTGCATTTAATAATTGGATTAAAAATATAGAAAATGATCTAAGAAAATTTGGTATAAAAGATGAGTTCTTTGAAAAAATATTACAATTTTTCAGTAAACTCCACTGGATAAGAATTGAGAATTTAAAAGATCTATCATTTCAAATTGAACAAATTATTGAAAGAGATACTAAACATAAAAAAATGTTGATTGAATATTTCTCAAAACTAACTGAAATTACCCAAGTTGACAAAATTTATTATTTAAATAAAAAAAATTTATGAATTTTTAGCTTAGGTTTTTTTTTTCGAACTAGCTCAAAAAAATATAAGTTCCTGACACTCTTATATGTATAATTTAGAATTCATTAAAATTGGATATTAAATATTTAAAATAACCTAAATTAAAATAACCCAAACCTTTTTTGAAAATAATTATAAGATTTATTATTTCAAAATTTAAAGTCATGACTCTCATGGAAAAATTTGATTATGAAAAATTGGGACTAAAATGTGGATTAGAGATTCATCAACAGCTTGATACTGAGAAAAAGTTATTTTGTAAATGTCCTGCTAAATTACAAGGGACTCGTGAGCCAGAGTTTATAGTTAAACGAACTATGCGTCCTGTACTCGGTGAGTTAGGGGTATATGATAAAGCCATGTTAACCGAATATGAAAAAGGCATGGGTATTATCTATGAAGGGTATAATGATGTTGTATGTACATATGAGTTAGATGACACACCTCCATTTAAGTGTAATTTAGAAGCTAGAATGGTTGCCTTACAAATAGCTCTGCTTCTAAATGCGAACATAATTGAGGAGATGCATGTTTGTAGAAAAAATTACCTCGATGGAAGTGTTCCGAGTGGTTTTCAAAGAACTATGATTCTAGGTACCGATGGTTATGTAACTTTAGAAAGTGGTAAAAAAATTCGTATAGATATCTTAAGTTTGGAAGAAGAAGCTGCAAGAAAAATCAAAACTGAAAATAAAATTAATTATTTTCGCTTAGATCGTTTAGGAATTCCATTAGTAGAGGTTACTACAAAACCTGATATAACCACTCCAGAAGAATGCCGTGAATGTGCAGAAAGAATTGGATTATTATTATGGTCAACCAATGTTAAGAAGGTTCTTGGATCAATTAGACAAGATGTAAATGTAAGTATTGAAGCGGGTACTAGAATTGAAATTAAAGGAGTGCAAAAATTGGGTTGGATACCACATTTAATAAATCACGAAATTTCCCGCCAATTAAAACTTCTAGAAATAAAAGAAGAGCTTGAAACAAGAACCCTAAAAATAGAAGATCTTCCAGATAATCCTGTGGATTTAACTACTTATCTAACTAAAACTAAATCAAATTTCATTGTTCAGGGTATTAAATCTGGAAAATTATTATATGGATTTAATTTTAAAGGATTTAAAGGAATTTTTGGAACAGAATTAATGGAAAATTATAGATTTGGAACAGAAGTTAGTAATAAAGTAAAAATAATCTCAGGGTTAAGAGGCATCATTCATTCTGATGAAGATTTAGCTAAATACAAATTCTCAAAAGAAGATATTAATAAAATTAAAGATAAATTGAATTCCCAAGAAAATGATTGTTTTGTTTTAATATTAGGCTCTAAAAAACAATTAAAGAAAGCAACAAAGGTTATACTAGATCGTGTAAAATTTGCTTTTCAAGGAGTTCCTCCTGAAACTAGGAAAGCTCTAGAAAATGGCAACACAGAATTTTTAAGAGAACTTCATGGTGGCGCAAGATTATATCCAGATACAGACACAGAAGATATTTTTAATACAAATGAAGAAATAAATAATCAAAATAAAACTCTCCCTGAATATCCTTGGATAACTATAAAAAATTATTCTAAAACATATCAAGTTGAAGAGAGGTTAATAAAAGATCTAATATTTACCGGAAAACTCAAGTTATTTGATGAATTAACTAAAATATATCCAGATAATCCCTCATTGATTTTCACTACTCTATTAGAAACAACAACCGCTCTTCGAAGAGATGGGAAAAACATTGAAAATATTAATGATACTGATTTTATTGATATTTTCTCTCTCTTAAAGAAAAAAAAAATAAGTAAAGAGGCGATCGAAGAAATAATGAGCCTAAAAGCTGATTCTCCTGATATTTCTATTAAAGAGATTAAAAAGAAATTAAAAATAGAAAGTATTTCAATTGCTGATCTCAATCAAATAATTGAAGAAAGTATAAAAGACAACCTTGAACTAATAAAAGAAAAAGGATTGAGATCCAAGGGACCATTAATGGGAGAAATAATGAAAAAGGTTAGAGGAAAAATCGATGGTGCCATTGTAGCTAAAGAATTAGATAAAGCAATTAAAAAAAAAATTAAAGAGTTGAAATAAATGAATGAAAAATTGAAAGGCTATAAAGGAGAAGGGAAAAAATTATTAGAAACAAATTCTCTTGGAATTTGGGATATTGTTCAAATTAAAACTAATAAAACAAATTATGAAGGGATAATTTTACCTAGAATTGAACATTCATCACCAGATTATATTAACATTAAATTAGAAAATAATTACAATATTGGAGTTAAAGTGTCTGAAATTAAAGAAATTAAAAAAGTAGGAAAGAGAGAAGCGAATTACAAAATCCCTCAAAAAAAATTTCCATATAATAAAGATCTCCCTAATTTAACATTACTTGGTACTGGTGGAACTATTGCCTCAAGATTGGATTACACTACAGGAGCAGTAATCCCCTCCTTTACCCCTGGAGAATTATTCAGTTCTGTCCCTGAATTGGCTGAAATTTGTAATCTTAATTGTGAAATTGTTTTCGAAATTCTGTCAGAAAATATGAAACCTGAATATTGGCAACAATTAGCAGAAAAGGTTAAAGATTTAGCCAATTCAGGAGTCGATGGTATTATAATTGGACATGGAACAGACACCATGTCCTTTACTAGTGCTGCATTATCCTTTATGCTAAAAGATCTATCAGTTCCTGTGGTTTTAGTTGGCAGCCAACGTAGCTCAGACAGACCCTCATCAGATGCAGCCTTGAATTTAATAAATGCTGCTGTCGTAGCAAATTCAGATATCGCTGAAGTAGTAGTATGTATGCAAGGCTCTTCATCCCACGACTATGGATTAATCCATAAGGGGACATTAGTAAGAAAGATGCATTCTTCTGTAAGACATACTTTTAGAACCATCGATAGCATTCCTCTAGGAATGGTTCAAAACAGAATAATAAAGATGTTTACAAGTAAATACAGAAAAAGATCAAAATCAGAGACTAAAACTCAAACCGAATTTGAAAAAAAAATTGCTTTAGTTTACTCCTACCCTGGAACTGATGCAGAATTGATTAATTTTTATATTGATAAAGCGTATAAGGGAATAGTCCTTGCTGGAACAGGTTTAGGACACGTATCAACAATTCTTTATGATTCTATTATAAGAGCTATTCAAGAAGGTCTCACCGTCCTTATGACAACGCAAACACTTCATGGTTTTGTTGGAATGAATGTTTATTCAACAGGAAGGGAATTACTGAATATGGGAGTTATTCCGGGTAAAAATATGTTGCCTGAAGTGGCATATGTAAAACTTGGCTGGGTTTTAGGTCAAACAAATGATTCAAAAGAAATAAGTAAGATGCTTTCACAAAATATCGCGGGTGAAATTTTAGAAAGAGAAATTCCAATCGCATTCAATTATAATATTGACGAATTACTAAGAAATAAAAAATTATAAAAATTCAACTTTAAATCTAATTTCGCAATAAAACCTTATTCGAATTCTTCAACACATATCAAGGAAAAAGAAAAAAATTTATAGTTTGTTTAATTTAAGTTCATATTCAGAGAATATGGTGAATTAGTCTGGGAAAAAGAATTTTAGCACAACGGAAAGGTAGAGGCGTTCTAACTTTTAGATCTCCGAGTCACCGGCATATAGGACAAGTAAAATATCGTCCTTTTAAGAAAAATGAAAAACTATTTAAATTTAAAGTGATAGATCTGCTTCATTCTCCCGGAAGAGGCGCTCCTGTTGCAAAAATACAATATGATGATGGTGAAAAAGGTCTTTGGCTCCCTCCAGAAGGAATATTTGTAGGACAAGAATTCTTACAATCAAAAACGGGATACGGCCAAATTGTTGAGGTTGGCAATATTTTACCTCTAAAGAAAATGCCATTAGGGACTTTAGTTTTCAATATTGAATCGATTCCACAAGATGGTGGTAAATTCGCAAGAGCTTCTGGTGTTGCTGCAATAGTTAGAAACAGATCTGGAAATAAAGTAGAACTTTTATTCCGATCGAAAAAGACTAAATGGATTAATGAAAACTGCTTAGCAACTGTAGGTGTTGTCGCTGGAGGAGGTCGTACTGATAAACCATTTCTAAAAGCAGGGAACAAGTTTTATTATGTAAAATCTAAAGCTAAAAAGTGGCCTGTAGTTAGGGGTGTAGCTATGGTGGCAGCATCTCATCCCTATGGAGGTGGAGCTAAACAATCTCCTCACAAACCTACTACAACATCTCGAAATGCACCACCAGGACGCAAAGTAGGACAAATTGCTGCTAGAAGAACAGGTCATAAGAATTAAAATAGCTGTTTAATCTTTTTTACAGTAACTCTTAAAGTATTAGGAGATACTATTTTTATTTTACTATCTTGATTAATTTCTGACTATAAGAAAAAAAAAATTGGATATTTAATTTAATAAAATTTTATTGTTTCTGTTGCTGAATATAGAAATATAAGAATGCTAAGAATAGTACTATTTCTATAGCAAAGTTAAGCCCACCAGCCCAACCAGTTCCATCAATAAATATTCCTACCAATTGAACAATTGCTCCAAGGATACAAATGAGAATATCTAGTATGATAAAATATTCAATTCTTTCCCATTCCTTTTCTCGATATACTAAGAATGTGACAAATGCAAAGCTAAGAAATATCACTCCAATAAACCTACCAGCAGTAGGATCTAAATTAGGCCAACTAAATAACGAAACATAGTACTCAACAAAAAATGTAAAGAAAATCCCGAATAAAACAAACACACAAAATTCTACAAGAAGTGTGATTTTTAAACCTTTTAGAATTTCTGGGCTCATGTATTAATTCCCTCTCTATGTTTTTTTGAGAAAATTTACTCAAATGTATTTTCTATATTATATAAATCTTATTAAACAAGAATTCAGTGACAAAATCTCTTCTAATAAAAACTAGTTTATTATTGTTTAATTTCACTTTTTAAAAAATTAAGAGATTATACGCCCTCAATCATTAATAAATATGGAAATGGAAAAGAAAAATTTGACTTAGTTCATGTTAGTATTAAAATTAAAGGTAATATTTTGTAAGAACTCCTTATATCTGGAACGAAGAGTTACCTCAGTGACACCTATGATGTTTGATATTTCTTTTTGACTAACTTTATGGTTCTTTAGCTTCGAGACCAAATATATTGCTCCTGCACATAAACCTTTTGGATCTTTACCACATATAGAAGTATTTTCAATAAAATTCTTTAATACTTTTATTGCTTCTTTTTCAACATTTATATTTAAACTTAAGTCCGCACAGTAGCGTGGTATAAGGGACACAGGATCAATATGAGGTGATTTCAAGTTTAATTCTCTTACTAAAATCTTATAACATTTTTTCACAATATTATCATTTATAGAAGCTTCATCTAAGATTTCTTGTAGAGTAATAGGAACTCTCTCTTGTTTACATACATAATATGCACAAGCTGCAATCATACCATTTATAGATCTGCCCCTTAAGAGATTCTTTTTAAACACTTCTTTATAAAGTCGAACAGCTGCTTTCTTTACTCGCTCAGGAAAATTCAAATTGCCTCCAATCCTCTTTAATTCTGTAATAGCAATGAGCATATTTCGTTTTTCCCATGATAAATGAGTATTCCATTTAGCTGCCCTTCTTAGATCAGGATTTTTAATTTTTGTTCTATCTATTATGGTGCTAAGCCCGATATCAGGCATCAAAATTGATATTGGACATCCTGTTCTTTCTTTTTTATCTTTTTCTTGTTTTGAATAAGCCCTTATACCACTGTGTGACACGTCAACAGCTTTTTCAGACACAACTAAGCCACAATGCTGACAAACGATCTCCCCTTTTTGATGAATGTCAATTGTAGTGCCTCCGCACTCAGGACAAAACCCACCAGTTTGAGGTGTAATTTCTACAACCATAAACATTAACCCTAATTATTAGATAATTTTTAGTAATTTGTGTTATTCTTTTTTTTTGAACACACACTTGATACAAAAAAAGAGATTTTTTACAACAAATCAATTTTTTTGTATATAATAATAGATGGCGTTTTAGTATTTAAATGTTATTGTGATAACAAATCCTTTATAAATACATTAAAAATTTGTATACAAAAAAATTTATACTAATTTTGTTAGTAAAAAGTCTTTTCTTATGTTTACAAAATATGTATAATATCTACAATATCCAGTTTTTGTTATAAAATATAATGTGGATTATTATAGAATTACAAAATTTGTCGGTAAGATCAAATTTTAAAATTTGAAATCAAATCTACATAAGACAAAAAAAATTCAATTTAATTTTACCTAAAAATAATCAATAGATAAATATCTTTGTACACACAAATTTCTGTTTTTAAAAATATTAATCAAAATAAAAAAAACATTAAATAATAGTTCTTTTATTATGGTTTCAACCAAAAAATTAGTTATTTATTAGTGGTACAAAAATTTCCGATCCTAACAAATCTGAGGAAAAAAAAGATAAAAAAGCTGTAGAGGAGCGTTCATTGAGTATCATTGATAATTCTGTTAAAAAAACAGATGAAATGAAGAAGTATGAAAACGAAACTGGGAGATATGCAATTTGGCGTGGTATAATAACTGAAGGTTTTAGAAAGTGGCAACGTGGAGATAAAGTTTATCATAGGGATAAAGAAAGAATTTCTTTATATGTTTCTGATGAAACTAAAACAAATTGGTTGAATTACATAAAAAATGATGGGGATCTCACTATTTCAAAACTTATAAGAGTAGCTGTTAATAGTTTTATAGAAAATAAAACTAATGAGATTGGAAAGGACATCTCAAATTTAAATCCACAAACAATTTCAACTATCTCTCATACGTTGAAAGAACCATTAACTTCAATTAAAGGTTATTCTCAATTACTTCTTGAGAATTATCGGGATAAATTGAATGATGAGGTTTTGGAGACAGTTAAAAACATTTTTGATCAGAGTGTACTTTTAGAAAAGAGAATACGTAGTATTTTGGATGATATTAAAGTAGAATCTGAATATGATGTTCTTCTTATTGAAGATGATCTTGCAACTATTCGCTTGATTACAAGCTATTTTGATAGTAAAGGATTCAAATGCAAAGGTGTAGTAAGTGGTTCTAGCGGTTTAGAAGAACTAGGAAATACTATTCCTAAACTAATTTTACTCGATATTATTTTACCAGATCTAAGTGGCTATGACATTTGTAAAACAATCAAATCTGACAAAGAGTGGGCCAATATTCCATTATTTTTCTTAACTGCGATAAGTGGTGGAGAAGTAGAAAAGAATTTAAAAGAAACTAAAGCAGATGGATACATTTTAAAACCTTTTAACTTCTCTGATTTTGAAATAATTTTTGATATTTTAAATAAAAAGAAAGAATAGAACTTCTTTTTTACCTATTTTTATAAAATTTGGACATAATCAGCATAATATATTAATTTTATAATAAAAAAGATTTATTAATGGATAAAAAATTACCAAATATTGTATACAATTAGTATTTTGAAATCTTAATTAGTAGCAAATTTAGTATAAATTACGATTAAAGTTTATAAAATTCTCAAAATCTAAAAAAAGAAGGGATCCAAAATTTCAAACAAAAATAATAGGGACAAAGAAAAGGAAATTCGCAAAGATTCTGAGAGAAAAAGTATGACTGATGAGGAAATCGAAAACATCAATTTAAAGAGTAAAGAAGTTAAAGAACTAATGAAAGAATATGAGGAAGAAACTGATAAGTATGCCATCTGGAGAGGTTCTATCACTGAAGGATTTAAAAAGTGGTTGAAAGGAGAAAAGATTTATGATAGAGACAAAGAGAGGATCTCATTATATGTTTCTGAAGACACAAAACAACAGTGGCAAGATTTTAAAGATAAACAAGATTATTCGACCATCTCTGCTCTTATTAGAGAAAGTGTGGATTATTATATCGAACATAAATCTGATCTTTTTAGTGAAAAATTACAGAAAATGGATGAAAAGACAATTTCTAATATTTCTCATGCCCTAAAGGAACCATTAACTACAATAAAAGGCTTTAGTCAACTATTATTAGAAAATTATGCTAAAGAATTGAATGATGAGGTCTTAACAACAATTAAAAACATATTTGATCAGAGTTTATTGCTTGAAAATAAAATCATTAATATTTTGGATAAGATTGCAACAGAAGAACCTCATCCTCCTTATGATATACTCCTTATCGAGGATGATCTTGCTACTATACGTCTGTTAACCAGCTATTTTGAAAGTAAAGGGTATAAGTGTAAAGGCGTTGTAAGTGGCACAAAAGGCTTAGATGAGATACGAGGTGGCGTTCCGAAACTTATATTACTAGATATTATTTTACCAGATATCTCCGGCTATGAGATTTGTAAAATGATTAAGGATCATGAAAAATATAAGGAAATTCCTGTCTACTTACTCACAGCTATTCCTGGGAGCGAAGTAGAGAAGAAAATGGGCGAAACAAAAGCCGATGGTTATATCTTGAAGCCATTCGATTTTTCGGATTTTGAAGTAGTTTTCCAGTTTCTATAACTATACTTAATCTTATATTCAAATTTTAGCAAGAAGAATTAAAAAGAAAAGCGGGCTATGAGGGATCTGTCCAGAATCCTCGAATCGCGAATTCTATCGAACCCCCGACCTGCCGGTTAAGAGCCGGTTGCGCTACCTGCCTGCGCCAATAGCCCATTGAATAGATAAGACCTTCTAATCATTTTAAACGCAGACGGAGGGACTCGAACCCCCGAGCGCTCACGCGCACCGGCTAACTTGGTTATATTATAGAGATCTCAAGGCCGGCGTCTTACCAGCTAGGCTACGTCTGCAAATTTATAAGATTAATCTGATCTTTAATTTTTATACTAAGATATTATTAATACATTATAATCAAGAAAATAAATTTTTTATTATTTTATACATCTTCCTCTTATTCTTTACCTTAGCTTTAAGTAAAATATAAATTTTATGATACATTGAAGCAGTTATGAGCGGGGCAAAAGATTTTCGCTACTTGATACCAGAAAGTTTATTTAAAGAGATTACTCAAAAAGCCGCAGAGGAGTATCCTAATATAATACATGGCTGGCTTTTTGCTAGCAGAAAAGAAAATTTTGGAATCTGTGAAAAATTTATTATGAATCCTGATTTACGAAAAACAAAAGTTCATGTTAAACCAAGAAGTTGGATGCGCTATAAAAAATCTAAAATTTATAATATGCGTAAATTTAAAGCAGAATTAGGTGTCGATATTGTATGGATGTGGCATTCTCATCCTAGTGGTAATGAGAAACTTCACACAATTGATAAAAGAATCTTAAAATATCTCTCGAATGGTGTAATGATTATTGTAATCCCTTCAGTACCAGATAGGGATCCAGAACAAAAAGCGCATCTCGTTGGATGGTATTATGATAAACGATATACAAAGAAACCAATTATTGAGAAAATGGTTTTTGAGATAATCTCAGAATAATTAATTGTGAGAATTAGGAATTTTACTTTTTCTTCTATTTTTTAAATCTCTATAATAAAATATTAAAATTTTAAATCCTTATATTG
>JBHLNK010000057.1:0-23677 GCA_048941625.1 Promethearchaeota archaeon
ATTCTTAATTTTAATAGTTATAAAAGGGATTAATAAAATTTATTATATTGGTAAAAAAAAACTTTATCTAATTGAAGAAGTATTAATTAATTAGTTATTAATAATCAATTTAAAATTGAATAAAGCAAAAAGCCAAAGCGTTATACATTAAAAAACATATCCCATAATTGATTTACGTAAAATGACAGAAAATCGAATTCCAGAAAATCTTGTTGTTTGCATAGATACCTCAAGATCAATGTTTAGAAAGGATTTTACTCCAAATCGACTAAGATGTTCACTTTCGGCTGTCAAGACCTTAATAGAAGAAAGATTCAATTTGGATAGTTTAAGTGCTTTCGCCATAATAAATTATTCTAATGAACCAGATAAAGCAATTGATTTCACCACTTCAAGTTTTAAAAACAACCTTATTGATGTTTTGAAATCTTTCCATTGTGGTGGTTATTCGGCTATGGGTGATGCTCTAGCCTTATCAATTAAAATACTTATAGCAGAATTACGTAAGATTGGTGCCAAAACCCCTAGAATTGTTTTGATTTCTGATGGTAATTTTGTTAGGTCTGCCGTGGATCCTATAAAGATGGCTCGGCTTGCTGAAGGTTTAAACATTAGAATCGATACATTTGGTCTTGGAAGTGTAAGAAATAATAATATTCTAAAGAAGATCAGTGATATTACTGGAGGACGTTATTTTCTTACGAATGATCTTGATTCATTAATTAGGTCTGCTAAAGAACTTGCAGATGATAATTATAAAACTTATGGATCAGGAAAAGAAACACCAATTGAAAACCCAGCTTTTCTTCGTAAAATAGCCGCAGATTTGTTAAGAGTCCAAGATCTAACTAAGGATCAAGAACAAAGGGCAAAACAAATAAGGGGAGAAGTAGATTTTAAAAAATGTTCGATATGTTTCTCTGATCAAAATCCCTATACAAAAGGTTCATTTTATATAACAGGAAGATACTGTCCTAATTGTACTACTCCATTTCATATACATTGTTTAGCAGCATGGGCAGATTCTCAAAAAAATCACAAAATCAAAAGATCTGGTACTGCTAGGTGTCCTCATTGTTTTTATTTATTAAAAATCCCTATAGAAGTTACCCAAATTCAAAAATTACGAATTCTTACTAAGGGCCTTAAGGATGAGCCTATCCAAAAACCTGAGATTCTTCCTGCTAAATATATTGAAGATGTTTCGGTGCTAGGGGAAGAAGCTCTTTTTAAGGCTTGTCCCGTTTGTCAATTAATTTTTGAAAAAGGTCAACCTGCAGTTCAATGTGGTAATCTCCAATGTAATGCACTCTATCATGAAGATTGCTTTAAAAAATTAAAAAATGGTCATTGTAAGAATTGTGATGTCAAGCTACACCTTTTTTAATAGATTAAAAAAAAAAAGAAACTAATCAGAATGAATACTCAAAATGATAAATTGAGAGAACGGATAAGTGTTGCAGCTTATTATCTTTCAAAGAGGAATTATACCTACGATAAATTATGCTGGATGTTAGCAGAGCGTCAATTAATAGTAGATAAAGATCCAAATTATAATAGTGAAAAAAGAAAAAGAGAAAAAGCTGCAGAAATATATTTTCAAGGTTTAAATTATGATTTACTTGCATGGTTGATTGCAGAACTCGATATATTGATGAAGAAAGGAAAAACCTAAAAAATCATATTCTTTTCAAAAATATATTATATTTAGTACTTATGAACGATTCTAATTATTTCAACTATGGAAATTTACAATTAGGCAAAGCAAATTTTGAGTTACCACCAGTTCTGATCGGCACTATATTCTATCAGAATGAAACTATAGTTGATAGAAAGAATCCTGAAGTTTTCAATACTCAAAAAGCCTTAAAACGGATAAATAAACATAGAACCTTATCAGAAAAGTATAAAATACCTAATTTAGTAGAAATTTCAGCTACAACTCCAAATTCAATGATAAAGTATTTAGATTTTTACTTGGATAATTTTGAACCTCCATTTCTATTAGGTGGAAACCTTGAATCACGAATAGCTGGAATAGAATACCTCTCAGAAAGAGGTATTACGTCTGATCAATATATTTACAATAGCATATCAAATTTAAAAAATAAAATAGAGATTGAAGCTATTAAAAAACACAAAATAAAATCTACTGTTGTTTTGATTTTAGGTTCTGAAAACATGACTTCTACGCAAAGATTTGCTTATATAACAGAAAGAAACCAGCCAAATAATATAAATATAATAGATGGACTAGAGGAAATGGGTGTTGAAAAAATCTGGATTGATGGTGGAGTTATCACTCTAGAAAGTTTAGCTCATGTATTAGAGACACAACAATTAATAAGTAAATCGTTAAAGCTTCCTGTGGGTACCGCACCAAACCTTTTCCTCTTTCAATATTCTTCACCAAGACTTAATGTTAAATTTCATACACGGTATCGACGTGCCAGTATAATGTTCATTGTAAGTTGGTTTTCTAATTTTATCTTTTATGGAGCAATTGAGGATGCTTCAGAATCATTTGCATCTACTTATCAATCATTAGAATTCAAAAAAATGCTAAAAAGCAAAAATATTAATTTGTTCAGGCTGGACTGATATATCATTTCAATAAAATGCGATATTTCTGAAATAAAGAAATAATTTTTGTTTATGAAAAGCTATTAATACTAAGGTTTTAATATCTTAATTAGGTTAAAGTTAATTGAATAGAATTTTAATATACGGAGATTATTAATTACTTCTGACTTTATTGGAGAAAAAACCATGATCAATGATAATTATAATGATGAAAAGGAGTTAGAAGCTATTAGATTAATAGATCAAGCAGAGACACTAGCAGATAAAGGTAAAGGAGAAGAAGCCATCCACATTTATGAAAAAGCAGCTTCAATTTACCTTGATTTAGGAAGTTATATTAAATTAGATGAATTATATATACGAATTGCTCAGATAATATCGAGATTTAAAAACAATATTCAAGCAGTTTATAGGTTAAAGTCAATAATAAGGAAAACTGAAGAGTTAAAACTTCATGAAGTTTCAGCAAAATTGCTAATACAATTGGGAAATATTTCATTCAAAATGTATGATTGGGAGACTGCGGGAGAATCGTGGCAAAAAGCTTCAGAATATTTATATGAAACTGATCCTGAAGAGTATAATAATTTATCTTCAATTCTTATGTTAAAAGCAGGCCAAGTATTTGAACGTTCTCATATAAAAAAAGATGAGGGTAAACGTTTAATATTGAAAGCTGTGATGAAAATACATCAATTTGATGAACTTTATGAATTGGAAGAAAAAAGAGCTTTAAATTTATTATCAAGAAAAGAATTTGAACCCTCAGCTAAGAAATTTTTAGATATAGCCGGCTATTTCAAGAAAGCTTTGGAAGATTTAGATAATTTAATAGATGAAGAGGAGGCTAAAGACACATATATTAATGTTAGAGCACGTTTGATTCATTTTGTTGCTGAATATCAGACTGTATCTGCTTTATGCTTAAGAACTTCTGAAAATCGAGAATACAACGAGCAAATTGTCCAACTCGGAAAGGAATCATTAGAGCTCTTTAAAGAATCAATTGGATTGCTTAAATCTTATTTATTTCCAATAAAATCAGATTTTGATCATGAAATAATCCTCCGAATTACATTTGATACGATGTTAATGGCAATTATTCAAGGTATGCTAGGGTCTCAAGAATTTAATCCAATTGACTATTTGTTGGAGAATATTGGAAAAAATAAAGCTCTTGTAAAAGAAATGAAAAATTCACCATATTACAGAATATCTGATCGAATCGGAAAAGTGGGGATATTAGAAGCGTTAGATGATATTTCTAAAATCCATTTAGGGCACTTTGAAATGATAAAAAATACTCTGATTTCTTATTTTATAGAATAATTAATGTATTAAACGTTCGTATTTTCTAATTCGTCTAATTTCAATATTTCTTGATTTTCTAACTAATTTTTTTGAACCATAAACAATTAAAATTACTACAACTGTTAAATCTAATAAAATAGTTAAGAAGGCATAACCAGAAATAGTATTATGAAGTGGGAATAAACTATTAGATAAATTGTTAATGGTGTGAAAGATCATAGCAATTAAGATACTTCCATTAGAATTATTATATAACCATGTAAATATTATCGACATTAAGATTACAGTTATAGTAAAACTAAAGAAAGATTGGTTTACTTGAGGTGTCCCCTCTATGAAAAATAGAGGTAGATGCCAGAAGCTCCATATGCCACCCAAAACTAAACTTGATTCAAGAGCATTCCATTTCGTTTGGATTTTATCAAGAGCATATCCTCTCCACCCAAACTCTTCTTGAAAAGGACCTGTTATGAAGAAAAAGAAAATAAAATTAACAAGAATAAACATATAATCATCCGTTATACTTAAACTTGGGAAAGGTAATCTTTCAGTGATAACTGCTAAATACAAAGAGGATAAATATAGAAATGGAAGTAAAAGAATACTAATAAGCAAAAATTGCCACTTTTCGTAGTGCCATCCTCGATTCCATAAAATTCTTATTCCTGTCAATCCCTCATAATAAGCTGTTAAACTAAAAGCACTTACAAACGGTCCAAAAGCTCCAAATATTCTAAACAATGAAAAAAGGGGAATATGTTCAATAAAACCTAATGAAGATAATAAATTTGGTAACCAAAAACCCCAGGAAAAAGCGAATGTGATTATTAAAAAATATGCTAAATTTCGATTATCTTCCGTAATAAATATGGTCATACTTAGATAATATTCTATTAAACTGATTTTTTCATTACTACAAGACCTAATACTTATTTTATTTCAATTTTTAAAAAAAATATTTCAACTGAAATATTGAATTCATATTATCTTGACTTGTTTGATTGTATTTCTTGAATATTCAATAATTTTATTTTTGAATTTTTAATTTAGAGAATAACTTTTTTGCACATTAAAATTTCAAGACTATGTTTCTGGTCTGTCACTATGATTTTAATTGCTATGTAGATACAACAAAAAGTTTAAAAAGAAATAATTCTATTATTTAATTAAGAAACTGTAGAGAAATCATTCAAGATTTCTCTGTGCTTCTTTTCGTCTACTAATCTTATTAAGTCTCAATTTTAGATAGAGGGATTTAGGCACTTAGTTAATAAGATAAAATAAGGTAATTAAAATATTGAAAATTTTATATGTTAATCCAGCTAGACTCACGTCTGGATTAGATGCAATAATAAAAGGTCCTCCGTTAAGTTTAATTTCAATTGCAGCGATGGTTCCAGAACACGATGCGAAATTGTTTGATTTTAAAGTTCACAAATATAACGAAAATAGATTTCGTTCCTTACTTAACCAATCTGATATTGTAGCTCTTACGAGTATGACGCCCCAAATCTCACATGCATTTGAAGTAGCTCAAATGGGGAAAGATCATGGTTGTACGACTATAATTGGAGGGTACCAACCGACATTAGCTCCAGATTTTGTAGCAAAGCACCCTGCAATAGATTATGCTGTTCGTGGTGAAGGCGAACACACTTTTCGAGAATTAATAGATTATCTCGATGGAAACAAGAACAATGTGTTATTAAAAGAAATTGATGGCCTTTCATATAAGAATAAGGATGGTATCATTATTCACAACAAAGATAGAAAATTAGAACTCAATTTAGATAACTTTCCAATGCCTCGAAGAGATCTACTAGATGACAAAAGATATGTTTATTTAGGAGCAAGAGTTGCTCAACTTGAGACTTCTCGAGGGTGTCCTCATAATTGTAAATTCTGTTGTATTATAAAGATGTGGAGGAATGATAACCGGCTAGTTACTTATCGAACCAAATCGGTTAAAAGAATTATGCAAGAAATTTATGATATTGATTGGAAAAATGACTTCATATTTTTCTGCGAAGATAATTTCACCATTAATACAAAACGAACAAAAGAGATACTTGAAACAATCATTCGCTCAGGAGTTCCAAATAAAATGTATTTTTCATGCCAATCTCGAGTTGATACGTTGTATCGGAATCCATGGTTAATTGATTTAATGCATAAAGCAGGAATGAGACAAGTATTTCTTGGTATTGAATCAGTCCATCAACAAAGTCTTGATGCAATGAATAAAAGAAATCTAACTCCAACAATGGTTAAAAAGGTCGTCTCTTCACTCCAAGATCGTGGAATTTCGATTTTTGGGGGAGTGATAATTGGATTTCCAGGCGAGACTCAATCAATGGTAAGACAGAATATACAGTTTGCAAGATCACTCAATTTAACATGTATACAATTCACACCTATTACAGCTTTTCCTGGTACTGAATTTTATAAGGAAATGTCAGAAAAAAATATGATTACAAGTAAAAATTATAGACATTATGATTTATTTCATCCAATGATGAAGACAGAACAACTATCTAGTAATGAAATTTATAGATTAGTTGGTGAAGCATATTCTGCTTATTACCTTGCTAAAGGGTGGTTGGGGATGTTAATTAAGAGATATACTAATCCATTTGGAAAATTCAATTGGATGGGACGAAATGTGCCAAGATTTGCAAAAACAGTAATAAAGAGTGGTGTAGATATGCTCCACTCGATGGGAATGACAAAAGATATAATATCTGATGAATTGAAATATTATATGGAACATGGGATTGAACATATTTTAAAACAAAAGCCAGTAAAGCCAGATAAAAAAATTAAATCTATTAATCTGTTAGAGAAAGCACTACAACCCATTAAGACTACAAACTAAACTGAACTTTCTAAAAACAAAACAAAAAATATATTAAAATTTCTTTTATACAAGAAAACTTAAGATTAGAATTTGATAATAAGTTTATTGAATTTGAGATGTGAAATCTTTCTGACACCATGATCCCCAGATGCATAATCACATCTAATTAAACCAGCTTCCTCAAGTTTCTTTATTTGGGCAGATATATTTGCTTCAGTCATATTTAAACTTGCGGCAATATTTGAAACATCCATCGGTTCTTCTTGAATATGATGGAGTATTTGTCGCCTTGTTCGTGAAGATAAGGCTTTAACAATTTTTTCAATCTTATCATCTGATTCTACACTTACAGTTTCAGATTGATTTTCCATGTTAACTTCTAAAATGCCTGATTGTGGAATTTCCATTACTTTTTATCCAACCCTTAATAAATTTCTTATTGGTTATATACAATAAACCAATATTTTTAACGATATATATACTTATTTTGTGTCTTATTTGTAAGTTTGAATTACAAAGATTACAAGAAATACAAATGATATTAAAAATTAATATATTTTAGTTTTATTTTAATAGTATTTATTTAATAAAGCATTCTTTTAATAAAACTAGAGGTCCCAAGAAATTCCTAACATTAATTCTTGCAACAATTATTTAAAATATAATGTATTGAATAATTCAGATATATAAAATGGGTTCAGTAATTTCATTGAAACTTTATTAAGGTAACTTTTTTTTTGCAAAGAAAAATTTTGAAATTTTACTAAAATAACCATAAATTTCCCATATTCCATGGTTTATAGAATTAATATATTCTACTAGTAATTTTTATATGATCCCAAATTGTTTATAAAAATCTTTTTCTAATTAAAATGTGTTTTTTAAACATTGTGAAGAATTTAATGCTCAAATTAATTAAAATTCCTTTTATCCTCTCTTCCCTTTGAATAAATTTTAATAGTTTAATATTAATAGTAGTTAAGGCAATTTAATTGCTATATCCACAAAAATTATAACGTTTAATATATTTATCTTGTAATTTGGTTTTAAAATCTCCTTTAAAAAGTATATATACAACTCTATTTGTGAAGGAATTTTTGCTATAATTGTAAAAAACAATTATTTATATACTATTATTACTTTAGTTACAAATGATAAATAACAAATACAAATATTACAATAAAAGAGGTTTACTTAATCATAGAAAAAAAGCCCACAACAGTAATTACTGTTAGAATAGAAGAAGATTTAAATCAAAATATCGAAAAGCTCCGTTCTAAGCTAGGTATTTCTAAAGCAGATTTTATTCGTAAATATCTTGACATGTCAAAATATCTTGTCACTCAAAATAATTCAATTCGATCTGTTAATGATCGGGATTTAATAATAATAAAAAAAAATCATTTAAAAAAACTCATAGAAGGATTAACTGAAGTCGATCAAATGGAATTTGGCATAAAAATTGCTCGTTTTATTAATGATATTGCGACAATACAAGGTAAACTTGATGATATAGAATTTAAATTAGATTTGTGTGAGCACTTAGGCTTTTTTCCCAAACTTGTTGATGATGAGAATTATATATGGTTTTCTAAAAAATTTGGCTCAAAAAAATTTATTGAAGCATTTGTATATAAATTAATTAATTATGAACCAAAATTCGAATATGATCTAAAATATACTGAAGAAGCAATCGAAAATAATAAAAGCTTGAGAGCGCAATATAATAAAAATATTGATCCACAGGAACGTTCTTCAACTCATTACTGTTTTGAATTTGCAAAAATACCTAAAGAAGAAACTGAATAAAATTTATATCAGAAATTAGCTTTTATCAATGATTTCTTTCAATCCTAAGATTGGAATAATTGTTTTACTCGGTCTATATAGAATTTCATAATTTAATTCATTTAATGCTCTTTCAATATAGAAATATGTTATAAGTGTATAATGAATTTCTAATTCTTTTAGTATTTTTCCCATTAGTTTAGATTCCCAATAGTTCAGCACATTTAAAACTATATCAAGAACCTTTTTCAAAGGTCTAGCTGCTCTTCTGAAGAAAAGATTATATAAAATTTCTTCAGGTACTTCATATTTATCTTTCCGAAGTAACTTTTTTTCAATAAATTGAAGTAATGTATTAAATTTAATATAACTTAAAGCTCTTAAGAAGGAAGCTAAATCTTTTTCAACAGGAAATTTTGCTTTTTTTTCTTCAAAATTTAATTGTGGATCGCCTTCAAAATCTATAAAATAAAAATCATAATGTCCATCAACTTTATTAAAAAGAATTTGTTCCATATGTAAATCTTGATGAACAGGTTGAATTTTAACAAGCTCTTCTTTGAATTCCAAGCGAAATCTCTCAATAACATTCCTGATATCTATTAGTATTGAGCTTATTTTTGGTAAATTGAAAAATGCTTTTTCTGGTTGATTTTCCATACGATCTAATAATTCTGAAATCATTTTATTTAATTTATCTGTATAATTTTTAAGATACATTTCGCTATCTACTGATTCTATGTTCCTTTCTTTTTGATCTGGTAATATTAAGGATTTATGCAAATTATTGATGTATTTTCCAATTTCGGAGGATATAAATAAAGATTCCTTACATTTTTCTTTGATTAATAAAGAGGAATTTTCTTTCTCATTAAATCCAGAATAATCCTCATCTAGTTCCTTAAAAGTTGAATTTATTAGATGATTAATTTCACTCCAGTAAATATCACCTAAATTTCCTTTATTAGGAACGTTTTCTAAAATTCCAATAGTTTCTTTGTCCTTAATCTTTATAGTTCCATATATTTTTGGGGAATTCGGAAATTTGTTTCTAACTAGTACATATAATGTTGATGGTTCTAAACTTATTGAATAATCCTTATAAGATTTCAAGACATAAGA
Source organism: Promethearchaeota archaeon (assembly GCA_048941625.1). Lineage (GTDB taxonomy): Archaea > Asgardarchaeota > Lokiarchaeia > Sigyniarchaeales > SOKP01 > Loki-b32. The sequence goes on from JBHLNK010000057.1 coordinate 9,662, forward strand.
AACTGGATTCTGCTCTGAAGACTTTATATTTGAAATAGTTAATGAATGTAAAACATTTGTAGTATTTCCACCACCTAATTGTTTAATATCTAGTTTGTATCGATCCGGGTATAAACCCGCTTCAATTAAAGTTTGAACCTTTTTCATATTTATTTCATCTTCAAATTGTTTGTTATATAATGTTAATTCTAGGTTTAATTTAGGGTACTCCTCAGAAATATGTGTATCGAATAACATTTTCTTCCAGAAATAGAGACAAAATTCTGCTTCTAGTAAATTCAATGAGAGAATTTTTTGTTTATTTTTAATTGTCATAGCAATTTTCTTACTGAATGTACTTTCAGTAAGTTTTACTATATTTGAGTGTATTTTTTCACTAGGATATAGAATATCCTCTAATTTTTTATAATAAATTAGCGGTAAAAAATAAATTTTAGAATATTCATTTACTTTTACTTTTATTAAGCTTAAAAGAATTTTATCTGCTATAATTTCAAAATATTCGATAATAACTTCAAACTCTAAATTTGATAATGTGGATTTATCACCAAACCATCTTCTCGAAAGAAGAAATCCTTTAAATTCGTTAGAATTAAACACTCCTTGAATTATATTTTTATCAATATAACTTATCATTAAAACCATTAATTTTCAATTGTTAGTATTATAATTAGTTATCTTTTATATGTAAAAATTTTTACATATTTTCTTAAAACGAAACTAAGTATTTTTTGATGAAATAATGTAAAAAAGATACGAATCAATCGAAGGAATCTTTTATTTTTTTATACTTACAAATTGACTATTATAGATGTCTGCGTAAAAGCCATTCTTTGCCAATAATTCTTCATGTGTACCTTGTTCAATTATATTTCCTTCATCCATTACAAGAATAAGGTCTGCATTATGGATCGTTGATAATCTGTGAGCAATAATAAAACTAGTACGGTTTACCATTAATTTATCCATTGCTTTTTGTATTAATATTTCAGTTCGAGTATCCACGGAACTGGTGGCTTCATCAAGAATAAGAATTTTAGGATTTGCTAAAACAGCTCGAGCAATCGTTATAAGCTGCATTTGACCTTGAGATACATTAGTAATTTGCTCGTTTATAATCATATTATAGTCATGAGGTAATGAATGGACAAAGTCATCAACATGTGCTGCTTTTGCTGCTATAATTACTTCTTCATCACTCGCATCAATACGTCCATATCGGATATTTTCCAGAATTGTTCCGTTAAAAAGCCACGTGTCTTGCAGAACCATAGCAAATAATTTACGTAAATCTTTTCTTGTAAAATTTCTAATATTTTGTCCATCTATTAAAATAGCACCCTCAAGGATATCATAAAAACGCATAAGAAGTTTAACGATCGTAGTTTTTCCTGCCCCTGTTGGACCGACAACAGCAATTTTTTTGCCTGCTTCTGCTAATGCAGAAAAATTATTAATCACAATTTTGTTTTGGTCATACCCAAAATGAATATCTCTAAATTCAACTTCGTAAGTATCCTTATCTTGAATCTTTATAGGTTTTGTTGTTTCTTGAATTTCTTCTTCCTCTTCAAGGAATTTAAAGACTCTTTCTGCGGCAGCAATAGTTTGTTGAAGTGTATTAGAGATATTTGCAAGCTGAGTCATTGGCTGTGTAAATGAACGTATATATTGAATAAATGCCTGAACGTCACCAATAGTTATAGTATTTAATACAACCAGCCAACTACCTAAAATGCAAATTGCAACATATCCTAAGTTCCCAATAAAAAACATTAATGGCATCATTAAACCTGAAAAAAAACTTGCTTTCCATGCAGATTTGTATAGTGTTTTATTATACTTACTAAATTTTTTAATGCTTTTTTCCTCTCCATTGAAGGCTTTCATTACAATATGTCCGCTAAACATCTCTTCTACATGTCCATTTACATGTCCTAAATATTGTTGTTGTTGTTTGAAGTATTTCTGAGACCTTTTTACAATTATACCTACTGTTATTAACGAGATTGGGATAATAATCATTGCACATAGTGTCAGAAACCAACTAATATATAACATCATTATGAGAACACCAACCACAGTTACAATTGAAGTTATTATTTGGGTAAGACTTTGGCTTAGAGTTTGGTTGATTATATCCACATCATTGGTTATATGTGCCAGTACTTCACCGTGGGTTTTTTTATCGAAATATCTGAGAGGTAATTTGTTAATCTTATTATAAATGTCCTTCCTAAAGCGATAAGATGTGTCAGCAGAAACTTTCGCCATTATCCAACCTTGTACAAAACTAAATAAAGCAGAAAGTACATACAACCCAATTGTTAAGAGGATAATAAATCCAATATATCCGAAATCTATTGAACCTGTACCACTTAATTGAGCAATTATACCTTCAAATAATTTTGTAGTTGCCAAACCTAGTATTTTTGGACCAAAAATGGTAGCTGTTGTGGAAGCTATCGCAAAAAAGATAACAATTAATACTGCTTTTTTATAATTTCCCATATAAGCAAGTAATTTTCGAGTTGTTCCTTTAAGATCCTTAGGTTTTTCCCCTTTCATCATAGCCATTGGTCCTCTACCCATTGGCCCTCCTTGGGATCGTCTCTGCATCATACTAATTCCTCCATAGTATGTTGAGATAAAGCAATTTCTTTGTAAGTTTCACAACTTTTTAATAACTCAAGATGAGTACCTTTTCCTACAATTTTACCATTATCAAGTACGATTATCTGTTCTGCATTCATTATAGTGGAAACTCTTTGAGTCACAATTATTAATGTGGTATCTTCTAAGTTTTCTTTGAAAGACTTGCGTAAAGCTCTTTCAGTTTTGAAATCTAAAGCAGAAAAACTGTCATCCATGACATAAATTGGCGGTTGTTTTACAATTGCTCGTGCTATTGATAACCTCTGCTTTTGTCCACCAGACACATTCATTCCACCTTGTGCGATTTTTGTGTCTAAACCTTCAGATTTAACATTTACAAATTCAGAAGCTTGCGAGATTTCAATTGCAGATTGTATAACCGTATTTTTTGCATTTTCATCCGCATAATATAAATTACTTGAAATAGTTCCTGAAAATAAAGAACTTTTCTGGGGTACATACCCTATTTTTTCTCTTAAATTATGTTGAGAAACTTTTCGAATATCTAAGCCATCAATTAAGATTGATCCAGAAGAGACATCATAAAATCGGAGTATCAAGTTTATTAGGGTGGATTTTCCAGATCCAGTAGCACCTATAAATGCAGTGGTTTCACCTGGACGTGCTATAAAGTTAATCTCATGTAAAACATTCTCTTCAGCACCAGGATATTTAAATGATACATTATGAAATTCAATTGTAGCGTTGAAGGGATCTTTAAACAAGCTTAAATCTTTGGGATCTTTAATGGAAGGTTCAGTATCCAGTACTTCAGATATTCTTTTTATTGATACACTGGCTCGTGGTAGAAGGATAAACATTAAAGAAATCATCAAAAATGACATTACAATTTGCATAGCATATTGAATAAATGCCATCATATTTCCAATTTGCAGTAATCCGTTTGCAACATCATGGGATCCAACCCATATAATTAAGACCATACTTCCATTCATTATAAACATCATTAAGGGCATTAATATGACCATCACTCTATTTATAAACAAACTTTTTTTCGTTAGATCAAGATTAGCCTTATCAAAACGATTTTCTTCATATTCTTGTTTGTTAAAACCCCTTATCACCATCATACCAGTTAGATTTTCACGTGAAACAAGGTTAAGTTTGTCAATTAATTTCTGAATTACCCTAAATTTTGGTAACGCAACTATAAAAACTATAACTATCATTGAAATAAGCGATGCGACAGCAACAGCAACAATCCACCACATTGATGGTGCAGAGGACATCGCATGAATAATACCTCCAATACCTAGTATTGGAGCATAAGCTACAACATTAATCAGTAGACTAATAATCATTTGAATTTGGGTTATATCATTAGTTGAGCGAGTTACTAAAGATGCTGTAGAAAACTTATCAAACTCAATATTAGTAAAACTCTCAACTTTTATGAACAGGTCTTCTCGAATGTCGCGAGCCATTCCAGTTGCGGTTTTAGCAGATAAAAAGTTCACTGAGATAATACAAAAAACTGAAATTAATGTCATTAATAACATTAAACCACCGATTCGCCATATGTAATTCATCTGAATCTCGCCCATATCTATACCAAGGAGTTCATATTCTGCTTTAATTCCCTGTATAACAGCTTGATTCAACATACTTTCATCGAAGGAATCAAATTGAGAATATAACTCATCAATAATTAGATTTCTAGTAACCTCAGGTAAGCTTTCTAAATAAATAAATAAGTCAGTATAAGGAGGAAAACCCAATTCAGTTGCCAAATCAGGATCTTCCATGATTTGTTTAACAAAAAATACAATTATTATCGGTTTAGTCATAAGTAATCTTAATTGATCGAACTCTGATTTGTTAAGGCTGTTGAGAACATATATAGGTTCGCTACTAATAACGGGATATAATTTAACATAATGGTCATAATTCGCAGAGGTATTATCATGAAGTGTGTATTGATCAAGTACATCCGTTTTATCACTAGGATCTGTTATGAAAAGCAATGTTCTATTCATTTCATTTTGAGTAATTGCAATTGGTACTTTGTCCTCAATACCTCCTTGTTGAATTCCAACATTAATTATGTTAGATAGATAATCTGGTAAAGCTAAATTAACATTAGCTTGCACAAATAAAAGCAAGATTGCTCCTACTATCATAGGAAGGTAAGGTTTTGTATATTTGAATATCCTACTCATAATTTCATTATCTTTAACTTTGTTGACAAATTATTTAAATAGAAAGATTTATCTTTCTATATCAGTTTTACCATTGTTAAGATTAACTAAATTTATCAATCTATTTAATACAATCATTATTTCTCTCCTTTCATCATTACTTAAGGTAATTATTGAATCTTCAAACCATTTATAACTGGCATGAAAACATTCATTAAGGAATTCAAGTCCTTTTTGAGATAAATTGAGTTTTTTAATTCTTCGATCATTAGGATCTTCTGATCTCTCGATTAATTCTAATTGAACCATTCGATCCAACAATTGACTTGCAGCTGCATTTGATGTACCTAAATCCATGCCTATATTTGATACATTGCAACTACCTTTTCGATGAATTCGCATGAGAGCACCTAACTGAGGCATAGATATGTCATTTTCTTTCGAGAACTTAAAAACGCTATAAAGAGATTTAGATAATGTTAACTTAATCCATTTTTTTATGGTTTCCAGACTATTTGATTCCATTTTTAAATTTTATCAAATTTTTGAAAGTTTTAATTTAATTAATATAACTTAACATTTAAGATCTATTAATATTTAAGTTTTCTTTGACAAAAAAATTAAACAAATCAACCTAAAAATATTTTGATTTGTGTTGTTACAGAACTTAATTTTTAAATATTTCTTTCTTTTCCTTCCATCTTTAAGTCCATATTTGCTTACACTTAATTATTATAAAACCTTACTTTTTGATATAATAACAGTAAAATATTCTATGAATAAGATGACAGAAAAAACTATAAACTTGCCAATAATTTTTCACTTTCATCAACCTGTTGATAATTTTGATCATGTAATTGAAGATGTTTATCGAAAATCATATAAACCACTTATTGATAATATTTTCAAGTTTGAGGATATCAAATTTACACTTCACTTTTCTGGTAACCTATTAGAATGGGTTCTTAAGAAAAAACCAGATTTTATAAAAAAAATAAAAGAAATGGCAAAAAGAGGGCAAATCGAGATAATAGGAGGAGGATATTATGAACCCATATTTGCTATAATTCCTTATCGCGATAAAATAGCTCAAATAAAAAAATTATCTATGTTGATAAAAGAGGAATTTGGCCTTGATGTTAAAGGTGCCTGGCTGTCAGAAAGAGTTTGGGAACCAAATTATCCATCCTTCCTAAACGATGCTGGATTAAAATACGTTATTGTTGATGATAATCATTTTAGGTCTACAGGTATTACTGAAAAAGAGACGTTCTATACTTATATTACCGAAGATGAAGGAAAGACTTTAAGAATATTTCCAATCAATGAAGAATTAAGATACTTAACGCCATGGAAACCTACTTATATGTCAATTGATTATTTAAAAAAAGCAGCTGACTTAGAGGGTGATAGGTGCGTTTTATTTATATCTGATGCTGAGAAAATGGGGGTATGGGGAACTACGCACCAAATCTGCTATATAGATGGACATGGGCATCAAGAAGGAGATGATGGTAAACCTTTTATTCCTGCTTTTTTTGAACAAATCTTAAATAATCCATGGATCAAATCATTGACTCTTTCAGAATATTTGCATAACTATCCTGCAAGAAGTTTAATATATCTACCAACTGCAAGTTATGACAAAATGGAAGAATGGGTTTTACCTACTGAAATTAGAAAAAGTTTTAAGGCAATAAGAAAATCACTTAAAGATGATAACAAAGAGACTTATCAATTCCTACGTGGAGGTTTTTGGAGATACTTTCTTGTAAAATATCCAGAATCTAATAATATGCATAAGAAGATGATATATGTTAGAAATAAGCTTATAAGTATAGAAGAAAAATTGTTAGATGTTCAAAATGATCAACTTATTTCTGTGATTTTAAAAAAGGTTAATGATGCTTGGGATGAAATTTACAAATCTCAATGTAATGATTGCTATTGGCATGGTTTATTTGGTGGAGTTTATTTACAGTTTTTAAGATTTTCAGTTTATACACATCTAATTAATGCTGAAAAAATAATTGATGAGATTAATCTCTTATTAAACCCAAAACTTAAGTCTTATATATATATAACACCAATAGATTTCAATAAGGACAGCCGAACTGAATATTTAATAGAATCAGATGATCTAAATGTATATTTAAACCCTAGCGACGGAGGAACTGTTTTTGAATTAGACTTCAAACCAAAATCATATAATTTATTAAATACATTAACAAGATGGCCTGAAGCTTATCATGAAAGTGAAAAACTTGAGTCAAAGGAAGTACTTCTTGATAGATTCAGAAGAAGCTTATTTCGTATTAGAATACTGCATGATGATGTAACAGTCAAGCAACTCCATGCTGATGGTTACTATGAATTTGGAGATTTTGTAAATAATAATTTTAGAGTTACCAGCAGTGAGAAAGAAGGGAAAATTGCAGTTATAGAAATGGAAAGGATAGGAACTATAAAAGATCCAAATTCTGATGAAAAATATCCTCTAAGAATTACAAAAGATATAAATGTAGAGGATAATGAAATAAAAGCTGTATTACGTATCAGCTTTAACGAAATTCCCAAAAAGAAAGAAATTTTAAAGAATATCATTAAGGAGTTAAACTTAGGTATAGATATCCCTTTCTTTTTTAATGGAGATCCTAATAAATTTGAATGGGCGGGAATTCAAGATGAATTTAAAGAAAATAATAACGCAGATTTATTAACCACATTTCAATATACTGGTACGAAATTTAAAGCTTATGATCAATCCTATGATCTAAAGTTTGAAGTTGAAATTTTAAATAGGGAAAATTCTGCTAAGATTTATAAATTTCCGATAATTGCCTATGCATATACGGAGGAAGGTTATAAGGAAATATATCAAGGTATAAATATAACTCCTATATTTAAACTTAAGAAGAACCTAGAAATTCATCTTGAAATAAAAATTTTGTAGTATTTATACTTTGAGATTTTATACTATTTTGTAATTATTACTAAGAATTAGGTCGATTTAACTTAATTTTAAATATATTAAGATGCAAATAAAAAATAAGAAACACAAATTAAACCTAGGATTTGACACTTTTGGGAGTAAATGGGAATGGAAAACGAAATGGATGGTCTTATAGTCATGAAAAATTAAAGGAAAATATTGATAACAATAAACATGTTAAAAATATTCGAAAAAAACTAATGCAACAAAAACTTAGTAAAAGACTACAAAATTCTTAGTTAAAAGAGATATTTTAATTTCATGATTCAAACCCATATTTTCCAATAAGAGGAACAAAACGTACTCCTGTTATTCTTTTTGTTTTGAATCCCTTTCCTCTCTTTTTAATTATGAATAAAGTTTGTCCAAAGTTTTTAGAACCTGCAGGAATACATAGAATTCCTTCGTCATTTAACTGATTACATAGAGGAGTGGGGATTTTTGATGGTGAAGCTGCGGTAACTAATATTTTATCATAAGGAGCTTCTTCAGGATATCCTTGTGAGCCATCACCATGAATGACTGTAACACTTTTATGATAATTTGTTTCTTTAAGACTTTCTACTGCGTTTTTTACTAATTCTTCATGACGCTCTATAGTAAAAACATGTCCAGGATTATCAGATTTTTTTGGAGCGACTATTTCAGCACATAAAGCGGCATGATAGCCAGATCCCGTTCCAATTTCTAAAACTCTATCCCCTTCTTTCAATTTAAGATATTCACACATCATAGCATTCATATGTGGAGCACTTATGGTCTGTCCTAAACCAATAGATAATGGAGAATCCATATAAGCACTCGATTCTACATCTTTGGGGACAAATTTATGTCTAGGAACAATTAGCATGGCTTTTATGACTTCTGGTTTAGTTAAAATTCCACGCTCCCGAAGACTTTCAACTAGTCGTTTTCTCTTTTCCTCAAAGTTCATAACTATTATAACTTCTGATATATTTTCTTGGAGGTAAAAAAAATCATTTCTTTATGTTTTTGAAATGATATAAATTTTATCGTTAGGGTTGACTTCATTATTTAAACGTAAATTAAATCTCACAGGATCAGATGTCCTCTTTCTTGAAATCAATTTTATTTTCTCTCCTTTGTAAATCATTTTTTTAATTGTTTCAATCTTATATGTTGAAGTTCCTTCAATAATTATCTCATCTCCTAGTCTTAGAGGAATTTCTAAACTCTCCAATAAAACGTTAGCAGATTTACTTTTATTATCGTAAGAGAGAACTTTACCTAAATAATATTTCTTATATAGAGAAATATTCCCTCTTTTCTTTAATTGAATAGCATCTAAAGTGGGTTTATGAAAATAAAAACCAGTATGAAAACCTCGATTAAACACACCCGAAAGCCTTTCAAGCCATACTTTTATCTTATCTACGTTATATTCATTGTTATAAAATGCGTCCAATGCCTCTTTATAACATTCCACAGTAGTTTTTACATAGATAGGATCTTTCATTCTTCCTTCGATCTTGAAAGCGTCTATATTGGCATCAATTAATTGGGGAATATATTCAATCATGCATAGATCCTTGGTATTCAAAAACATTTCACCATCATAAATAAACTCATTCTTCTCATCATCTATCACTCTCCATTCTCTTCTACACGGTTGGACACAATTCCCTCTATTTGCTGAATATTCTTCTGAATTACATATTGTAGCAGAAAAATAACATCTTCCTGAAATTGAAGTACACATTGATCCATGAACAAAACATTCAACCTTAGTTCTTGAAAGATGATGTTTAATTAGTTTAATTTGCTCCAATGAAAGTTCTCGAGCTAAAATAATTCTTTCAGCACCCATTTCTTCGAAAAACTTCGCAGCTTCGATATTGGAAACATTAGCTTGTGTTGATATATGATATTTCATATTATTACGTTTAGCTATCCTAATTGCAGCTATATCATGAGCAATAATAGCATCAATACCAGAATCTTTAGCCTCCATTATAAGACTTTCTAAATCCTGCAATTCTTTATCATAAATTAAAATATTTGTCGTTAAATATGCTTTTATAATTGGATCTTGATGATGACAAAACTCAACTATTTTTCTCAAATCCTTACGGTCAAAGTTTTTAGCTTTCATACGCATATTATACTTCTCAACTCCAAAGTAAATAGCATCTGTTAAACCTTTTAAATGATTTAATGTGTTCCAATCTTGACAAGGAGCAAGCAATTCCGGGCGGTTTATCATATTAAAACTCATATCCTAAGAAAATCTCTTTTTAACATGAAAAAATATGATATTAAGTGCTAAAATAATTTTGGTTAAAATGTAATATTAAAATTAAAAGAATTATTGAAATTAACTAATTTAATATATTTAGGTTATAAAAAATGAAAGTAGTTTTATTTAATGGAAGTCCAAGAAAAAAAGGAAATACATATCACTGCTTAAAGACTGTAATGAATGAATTAGAAAAAGCAGGAATTGAATGTGATTATAATTGGATTGGTATGGAAAAAATGCAAGGCTGTACAGCATGTTTAAAATGCATAGAGAATGATGATCAGAGATGTGTGTTAGAAGGAGACAAAATGAATGAATATATTGAAAAGATGCTTAATTCTGATGGAATAATCATCGGCTCCCCGACGTATTTTTCTGATTTATCAACTAGTACAAAGGCATTAATAGAAAGAACAGGTTATGCAACCGGAGGGCATTTAAAATATAAAGTTGGGGCTGCTGTTGTAGCTGTTAGAAGAGCAGGCGCCAATCATGTGTTTTCAAGCATCAATTACTTCTTTCTCATTAAGCAGATGTTTGTAGTGGGTTCAAGCTATTGGAATATGGGTATTGGTAAAATGCCTGGAGAAGTTTTAGAGGATGAGGAAGGAATTAAAACATTTGAAAATTTAGGTAAAAATTTTGCCTTTCTGCTTAAAAAACTTAAGTCATAATCAGGATATTTACGAAAATGGAAATCGTTGAATTAAATCAAGTTAACAAATTCATACTGGATAAACATCATCTTCTAGAAGATTCAAAAACTGATGATATAATAAAAATTGCTAGAGACCTTTGTGGACTTCATTCAACTGAACTTAAAACATCTTATTTGTCATTACTAGCACGAACTCACAATTTTCAGAAAAATAAATTAGCAAAAGAACTTTATACTAAAAAAACTCTAGCTAGAATACGTGGAATGCGAAGAACTCTCTTTATTGTACCTCTTGACATGGTACCAATATTATATTCAGCAACTTATAATATGGTTGAGAAATCATTCGAAAAATTTATGGAATTTTATAAAGTATCATTAAAACAATACCAAGAAATCTCACAAAACATTCTCACTATTCTTAAGGGAAACGAATTATCAACAGCAGAAATTAGAAAGGAGTTAGATTCAAAATTAAATATCCCTGCAATAATCCAAGTTATGTGTAATCGAAAATTGCTAATAAGAGGTAAACCAATTAAAGACTGGAAGGATAGAAGAAATAAGTATGCTCTTTTCAAGGAATATTTTCCTATGACTAAGTTAGACAGTTATAGTGAAGAAAAAGCAATAGAACTATTAGTAGAGAAATATGTAAAGGCATATGGTCCAGTAACAGAGACAGATATATCATGGTGGGTTGGTTTAACAAAAAATCAAATTAGAAAGGGATTAGAAAAAATTGAATCTCACCTCGCAAACGTAAAAATCTCTGGAATAAAAAAGAATTATTTAATCTTCCATGAAGATCTAAATAAAATGAGTAATAACAAGTTTAACGAAAAACCATTATTGACACTTTTACCACTTCTAGATCCATATCCCATGGGTTATAAGGATAGAGAAAGATATATTGACTCACAAAATTATCATTATATTTTTGATCGTTCAGGAAATATAACATCAACAATTTTTATGGATGGTAGAGCAATTGGAGTATGGGATACGGAGGAAAAACCAGAGAAAGTTCTAAAAATCTATCTTTTTCACTCAATCAGTCAAGATTTACTCAATGAAATACATTCTAAAGCTGAAAAATTAGGAAAATTTTATTTTGATAAAATAGTACCTATCCAAGAATGTAAGTCTATGACTCCTTTAACAGAAAGAAATGCTGGAGGATTCATGTCACCTCTTAAAAACTGTTAAAAAGAAGGAGATATTAATAAAAGATTATGAATTATAAAAAAATCCTAAAAATATTATTAGTTTTAGGTGGAATCATAGAAATTGCTATAGGTTTGTTATTTTTTATATTAGATTTCCTTTTAGAACAGCTAAGGCTTGAAAATATACAGGTCTTTACCCAAATGGCGGGCACATTTATACTTTGCTATGGAATTTTATTGATATATTCTGCTAGAGATATAAAAAAATTTCTACTTATTCCCTTATTAAATATTCTAGCGCGTATAATCATGGTTATGTTCAGTTTACTCAATATATTTGAATATCCTCAATTTTTTATCATACTAATTTTCGCAATACCATATGATTTAATATGGTCATTATTGATGATTATATTTTTAAAACTGGAAGGAATAATATTTAAGAAAAAGTCAATTAAATAAGAGGAAGTAAGATGAGTATTATTATTTTGGGAGCATGTGGAGAAATTGGGAGATATATCGCTTTTGATCTAGTAAAAAATGGATTTAATGTTACATTAGCAGATATACGTGAATATGAAGGTAGAAAGATCGCAGAGAAGTTAGGAATGAGGGCAACTTTTCAAAAAATAGACGTTATGGATTTTGAAAATTTGGTGGAAAATCTGAAAGATCATAAATTAGTAGTAAACAATGTTGGACCCTATTTTATGTTTAAAGATCGGATTCCACGAGCAGCAATACAAGCGGGAATAAATTACGTAGATATTTGTGATGATCATGATGCTACTCGAATGTTTTTAAAAATGAACAAATATGCAGCGCGTGAAAATCTAACTTTTCTCATCAATTCAGGAGCTTCAGCGGGATTAACGAATATTATGGCAAAAATGGGAGCAAATCAATTAGATAAAGTTGATTCTATAAGAGTATTATGGTTCGAAGATTCTGGTGAATCAATTGGTTTTGGACAATTAGCACATTGGGCTCATATTGCTATGGGTAAAGTTCCACAATTTATTGATGGAGAATGGAAAAATATAAAAGCCCTAACTGATAAGGAATTTGTTAAATTTCCTAATCCACTAGGATCTGTTCCATTATATTATGTTGGACATCCTGAGCCTGTAACGCTCCCCCTTTATATTGATACAAATGAAGCCATTTGCAAAGGTGGTATTCTTCCAGAATCCGACATTATGTTGACTAAAACACTTGATAAAATAATAATAAATAAACATGAAAAAATAATGAAATTAGTCTGTAAATTCTTTCTTAAGATTCTACCTTTGATAACAGGAAAAATTGAAGAGAGGGAGGTAATATCATCTTTCAGAACTGACATTATTGGTTTAAAAAATCAGAAACCTATTCATTTATCATATGCAGTCATAGGAGAGGTCGCGAAATTAACTTCAGTACCAGCTTCAATTATAACTCAAATGATTATCAAAGGAGATATCTTATCTTATGGTTTATTTCCCCCTGAAGGATGTCCTGATTTGAATCTTGATAAAATGAAGAAAGAATTAGAACAAAGGAATATATTTATAACTCAAAGCCACTTAGAGCCTTAAAAAAATTCATAATTTCTAATAAGAGATATTTAATAGCTATATATTTCTATCTGTAGTAACGATATTATATGACTATTTTTTTAAATTATCGTTGAAAACTAAAACTATTACATAAATTTATGAGCTATGAGTGAAAAATTAAACGTTTTATTCATAATAACGGATGCAATGCGTGCAGATCATATGGGTTGTGCAGGAAACTCAATATTAAAAACACCCAACATTGATAAATTAGCTAAGGAAGGAATTCGATTTACTAATCATTATTGCAGTAACCCAATATGTATGCCAAATAGAGCAACATTACTTACTGGTGTTTACCCAAATGTGCATGGCGTCAGAAGTAATGGCATAAACCTGCGAAAAGATATTCCAACAATTACACAAACACTTAAAAAAAGAGGTTGGCATACCGCAGCAATAGGGAAAGTGCATCATCAATACTGGTTAGCACCATTTAAACATAAAAGTAGATCAGCAGAGTCACTAACTGATTGGTCAATAAAAAGAGATAATAGCTACCCTGTTAGAGAAAATTTCCCCTTA
>JBHLNK010000144.1:0-5409 GCA_048941625.1 Promethearchaeota archaeon
ACTGTATAGGACACGAAGTAGCTGAAATGTATAGAGATGTGAAATTATATATCCAACCAGAAGAACATATTAAAAATGCTGTGTTCAAGGTAATAATCCCCAATGGAAAGGAATTAGAAATAGAATTAGATGAAGATAATGAAGTTCTCCCAATGAGGGAGATTAAAGACGATGACTTTTTTTTATTCTTAAAATCAGAACTGGGTTCTAGAAGGGAAGATAAAGGTACCGACCCTGCACATATTAAAGTAATGAAAGAATTTGAATTGGTTGATTTCGATCCTAATACAGACAGCGGGAATTTAAGATGGTATACAAAAGGAATAATTATGAAAAATTTGATTAAAAATTTTATAGAAGATAGAATAATAGATTTTGGTGCTGTCCTTATCGATACACCAGTAATGTATACCGTAAAAAATAAAAAACTTACAGCACAAACAGCCAGATTTCCAGCAAGAACATATTGGGTCGAATCGGGATCGGATAGATTCCTTTTAAGATTTGCGTCAGATTTTCTATTATTTGATCTATTTAGTTCAATGAATTTAAAACATCAATACATTCCATTGCGTGTATATGAATGGGAACAATATGATTTCCGTCGGGAACAAGAAGGTGAATTAACTGGTTTAAGAAGGTTACGAGGATTTATTATGCCTGATATGCATACATTATGTAAAGATTTGAATTCTTCAGTTGAAGAATTTAGAAAGCAATACTTTTTAATAAAGAATTTGTTGGAAGATCTGGGAATTCAATCGTATGTTATTTTTAGAACAACCCAAGATTTTTATAAAGATAATAAGAAATGGATTATTGAATTAATAAAATCTGAAAAACAGCCTGCATTATTGGAGTTATGGGAAGAAAGGTATTATTATTTTATCTTAAAATTTGAAAGAGCTGTTCTTTCAGCTCAAAACAAAAGCGCGACACTATCTACAAATCAAATAGACGTCGAAAGTTCTCTTGAATATATGGTTGATAATGAGGGAAAAAAAAGACAAAAATATAATATTCATTTCACAGATATAGATGGAAAAATAAAATATCCTATAATTCTTCATAATTCGCCAACAGGAGGATTAGAGAGAGTTTTATGGGGATTGATCGAAAGTGCCGTAAGAAACAAGGACAAAATTGTTCCAGGCTTTAAGACCTGGTTAGCACCTATTCAAGTAAGAATATTAACGGTAAGTAATAAACAAAATGAGTATGCAGAAAAAGTTTTAGAAATTCTTAATATGGAAGGGTATAGAGCTGATTTTGATAATAGAGAGGAAAAATTAGGTAAAAAAATTCGACAAGCAGAAATTGATTGGATCCCCTATATTGTAATATTAGGAAAAAAGGAACAAGATAATGAGACTATTTCGATTCGGAAGCGTTTAATTGATAGACCATTTGGTCCTAAAAAAAGCACCGCAGAACAATTTAATGACAACAAATTAGAAAATTTATTTGAAATGCTAAAATGTGAGTGTGAAGGATACCCAAAACATAGCCTCCCTATCCCTTTCAGAAAATTCTCCACTAAAATTTACTTTAGAAAATAATAAAGGTTTTATATTAATGACAATTAAAGCCATAATATTCGACCTTGGCGGTGTGATAGTTGAGTTCGATTTCTCTAAATTTTTTAAAGAAATCATCAAGATTAGCCCATTAAATAAGCCAGATACACTTTTACTTCTTGAGTTTTGGCGGCAATCAGATATATATCATCAAGGGAAAATTTCAAATAAACAATTCTATCATCAAGCATGTGAAATACTTCAAACTTGTGCTATCAACCAAGAAAAATTCTTTGAAGCTTTTAATTCCGTAATAGATCATATTAATGAAGATATAGTTGAATTAATAAAGAAAATTAAAGATATAGGGAAGTATAAATTGATTTTACTTTCAAATATAAATGAAAGTCATTGGAAATTTCTAAAGGGAAAGAATTGGGGCTTCATAAAATATTTTGACGAATTAATCCTCTCTCATAAGATCCATATGATAAAACCAGATCCTAAAATTTTTTCATATACACTTCATCTGGCTGATTGTAAGCCCGAAGAAATTCTTTATATAGATGATGGATTCAATAATGTTCTCTTAGCTCGGGAATTTTCTATAAATGCATTCAAATTTACGACCTACAATGATTTAGTGACACTCCTAAATGATAATAAAATTTTATAAAACGAAAACTTTCTTAGAATTAAGGTTCTCAGGATAATCTATCAATTTCTTTCTTAAGTTGTTTAATAACTTCTAAGACAAATTGCTTGACACCATTTAATCTTTCATAAAATTTTAATTTCGTGAATGCTTTTGCATCATAGAGATGCCCCTTTAATGCCGTTATTGAATGGTTTGGTTCTTCTCTTAATGATGATTCAAGCTCATCTGATGGATTTAAAGCATCAATGGGAGATTCTTTAGCGATGATTAAACCAGGATTTACTGCACCTATAATCATTATTCCCAAAGTACAAATTGGCAAACCTAACGAAACTTCTCTACTAACTTCAGCGGATATTTTAAAACAAATATCCCTACCGATTTGGAATTGCTCATAACTTTTATCTAAATGATTTAGAAATAGATAAACCATTCCAAGACGAATATGAGGTGCTTCCCATTCTTCTTTACCATCTTCTAATGCATGGATAGAATGTAAAAATGCTTCTTTAGCTTCATTGTATTTTTTTTGTTTGTAATAAGAATAACCTTGGCTATAATAGACATCTGCTAGGACATGATAAGTTGACATATTATAATCAGGATAAAAATAATCTTCATTATTTTCCATATTATCTTGATTAATTTCCATATTTGACATTTGAGATTCTTTTAAATTTAATATTTCCCTCTCCACAGCATTAATTGCTCTATCAAAATGTTCCTCTCCCTTTTCAAACCTTTTTATTTCGCGAAATAATACACCTAATCCTCGACTATTCTGAGCATTTAAGAGATTTTCTTTACATAGTAACTCGTTCGAATTTTTGTTACAATCACATCCATGACCACTGAACTTTTTCAATAATTTTATATTTTTTTCCAGGACGGGTTTAGCTCGCTGGAAATCCTGATCCTTTCTGGAACTATGACCTGTAATATAGGTAATAAAACTGCAATCTATAGTCCAGTCCTTTACAAGTTCTGACGCTTGTTTAAATCTATCAGTGGCAAAATACTTTGCACTTAATAAAAGACGAGTATAATTAGGAATTTCAATCAATTTATGCCTAAAGATTCGAGGATCCTTAAAGAAATGATGATAATCTGAATCAATTCCCAATTTTAATAATTCTAGAATCATCCAATATATATTTAATTCATTGTCTATAAATTTGGGAACCTTTTTTACTAAATCTTCTCCTAATTTTTTAAACTGGTTCTTATAGGACTTCAAACCTTTATCATATGTTTTGTTTAAACATTTGAAACAATATTTAAGCAATTTATCTATTGTTTCTTTTGGATCTTTCGAATATTCTTTATCAAACCATATACGTATTTCTTTTCTCCAACTGCGAGTATTAATATCATCACAATTAGTAAAAGGAAATTCTAGCGGTTCAATAATAGGGGGATCTTCAAGAATTTTATCTAATAGAATAGAAATTGTTTTATGTGTTAACCATTTTTTAGGAGAAGTAGGATCGTAATGTAACTCCTTTAATTTTATCTTTCTTTGATTTAGATCCATTTTAGCAAAGAAACAAATTGAATGTTCATTTTGTTTTTCTGGAATCAATGAACCTGATGTTATTTGTAAATCTGATCCACTTTCTGAATAACCAACTTTAACACTTGGTTCATGTATATGTCCAATCATAAGGAGATGACATAAATTATGAATATTACTTTTTGCTGAATCTTCAGGATGAAGAAATATTTTAGGATGATGAACCAATCCTATAATAAGGGTGGGTTTTGTTTTCAATTCATTAAGCTCTTTTCTTCTATCTATTAAAGTCTGGTTTCCGATCCATAGTTTCTTATAATCCGATATATCTTTGCAAAACCATGATGAATTAAATGAAATAAATGCAATCAAAAAATCCTTAATATTGATAATTTCGGGTTTATAAACAACATCCCCTACAACGAAATCATTTTCGGAGCGAAATTCACTTACAAATTCTTTATAATTCTTAAATTTCTCTAAAAAATACCGACGATTTTTTGCTTTTGTATTTCCGAAAAATTGCATTGCTTTTTTATCATCTATTAAAGTCCTTTTAAGAAAAAGCCATGGACCCTCACCATGTGTTACATCATGATTACCTGGCACGAAAAAGATGTGATTCTTCTTCAAATCTAAATCGTTTAAGAGTTCTTTAAAGAATTCTTTTGCTAAATCATAATCTTCCTTTCTACCTTTAGCGGAGATATCACCTGCAACAATAATTAAATCTGGTTTTTGGTTTTTGGTTTTTTGTTTTTTAAAATAATTTTTTAGATCATTCAAAAGATTTTTTTCATAATTACTATGCTTCCTAAAATTAAAGTGGAGATCTGATAAATGAATCCATCTAATACAGGAATCTTCATTCATAGGAAATACATTACAGATGAAATGAAAATTTATTAATAAATTTATTTGAGGGTGTTAATTATTTATAAATCATTTTCAAAATTTAAATTAATAAAGATTTATCTAAAAATCTATTTGAATTTAAATTATAATTTTAAGAACATTGAACAAGATAAGAAATATTTTTTATTGAGAGATGCTCCCTAAACATGCTCGAGCAATCTTTTCAAAGGCTATATTGACATTTTCACCAGTTTTAGCAGAAGTTTCTAAATATTCACACCCTAACCTTTTTGCTAGGTCTAAGGCTTCTTCCATATCAATTTGTCGTTCTAAATCTATTTTATTCCCTAATAGAATCATTGGTATAGACTTTTTTACCGTTTTTTTTATGCTAGAGACCCATCCTGGAATTTTTAATAAAGTTTGAGGCGAATCGACAGCAAATACACCCAAAGCAGCGTTACTTCCTTTAAAATACATTGTACGGAGCTTATGAAATTGTGCTTGACCTCCTATGTCCCATAAGAGCAATTTAACACTTTGTTTATCGATTTTTATATCATGAACTAAGAAATTACTTCCAATAGTTTTTTTAATGTCTTGCGTAAAGAAATCCTTTACAAATCTAAGCAATAAACTGGTTTTTCCAACTCCCCCAGGACCGAATAGACAAATTTTAAACTTGAATTCAATTTCAGAAATGATTATAACCTTTTTTGAGTTAATTGAAACTAATTAATATTTGATATTATAGTTTTTATATGTTTATATTTATAACCTAAAAATTGTTTTAATTCTATTTATTCTTTTTCAATCAAAAATTAGTTTAATAATTATTACAATATCAATTATAAATTGAGAAATAG
>JBHLNK010000145.1:0-5341 GCA_048941625.1 Promethearchaeota archaeon
ATTGCTTCAGAATTTTTAGAGATGGACGTACTGGAATTTATATCTTGTAAGAAAATCGCTAAAAATTTCTTTTCTAAGCTTTGATCTTTTAAAAATTTGATAGGTTTTTCAATTTCGGTCAAAAATTGCTTTATGATGTTAAAGCTTTTAATAATATTTTCTTTCTTGTAGTCCTCAAAATTTAAGAGGAAGATTTTCTCATTTTTTTCATCAATATCTATTTGAATAGAAAAATAATGAATTATTCGTTTTCTTAAAAAATCATTCAAGATAGAATCTAATGATTTAAAATCCAAATATTCAAAAATAGCAAAAGCAATTATTTTTTTTTTTTTAAGACTTTTATAGTAGATTAAGTGGTTTTCAATAAAATATGAAAAAAGTCTGTACTTATTCTTTTTAGTCATATCATAAATATTTTTAATAAGATTTATATAAACATATTTTTTTTTACCTTTTTTAGAATTCAAAACTCTTGTTAGAACAGTTTTTTCGTTTGATTTGTAATTTAACATAAATTATTACTAATTTTTAAAATAAAACTTAATACTGCCTTTATATTTCAATTAATTAAGGATAATTCTAGTTTTGATAATCAAATTGCTAAAATCAATTAAGGTCTTTTTTTAATTTAATAATTCAAGCTCCTTGAACATTCTTCAAAATTTCCGAATTATCCCTTAGAAATAATAAATAGATTAGATAAAGTCCAATTTTATCAAATTAAAATTGATAGAGATAGAGTGAAAAAGTTATAATTCTTTAGTAATTATATACTTAAAACATTGGAGAATTAATTTGAGTAAATTCGAAAGATATAAAAAAAAAACAGAAATCTATATTTATCCACATAAACATTGCAAAAAATGCGGAGATATGATTTCTGAAGCTTTTACTTATTGCCCTGATTGTTATAAAAAACTCAAAGAAAAGAAAAAAAGAAGGATATTCAGGAAGAAGGAGAAAACAGTTGATAAAGAAAATGAAACCGAAAAATCATATGATCCTGAAGAAAATTAAAACCATTAATTAGAACACTTCATTTCATAAAAATACCACTCAATGAATTTAAATATTAATTCTTTCCAATAACCAATCTTTATCTAGCAAGGATAAAAATGGTCCTAATCGCGGACCACTTTTTTTACTTAAGATAATTTGATAGATTGCTTCAAATAATTTTCTTGGAGGGATATCTAAATCATTTTTAGCAATGTTAAAAATCTTATTTTGAATAGAATCAGAATCTAAGTGATCGGTTTTTTCTATGTATTCTTTTAATAATCGTACCCCTTTAATTTGTTTATCATCCATATTTTTTATCAGTTCTATATCAATTTCATGAGGGATAGTAAAGAGTTCTACTTTCCTTATGATTTCCCTTTTAACTTTTGGATCTATTTCATTTTCTACGATTTTATTCACTTCTTCGAGCCAATTTTGTGTTTGATTAAGTAGTATTTCAAATTCATGTTTCGTTATTTTTTCTTCAAAATTGTTATTTTCCATAAATAAATTTGCTTTCTCGTAGAGTTTATCAATACTAAGTATATTTTGAAGTTGACTTAAAAACGTCAGGAGTTTCAAAGGTAATCTTTTCAATTTTTTCTCAGGAATCTCAGTTATTTGCGTTAAGGGAAAAATGTAATTAAATAGCTTCTTTTCCTCCGAAATTTCTGTTTTTTCTAAATTATAGTAAACATTTTCCATTCTTTCATAATAATCATAATACTGGGAGATCTCTTCTATCCTAAATGTAATATGTTTTAGAGGGTTAGTTCTTAAAATTATTGTTCTATAAATTTTGGGATCTGCTATTTCTAAATAATGTTTTGGTGTGAAAATATGACCTTTAGAAGTTCCCATATCTTGATCACCTAATCTTAGCCATTCATAAGGAACTTTAACTGGTCCTATATAATTATACAACTCTTGACATAATTCAATTCCAGTATCATAAGCTCCCCCTTTAACACTATGATCCTTACCTGCGGGTTCACAAGTAGTTTTAAATAAAGCCCATTTAGCAGGCCAATCTACACGCCAATTTAATTTCAATCTTCCACTCCAGATAGAAAGATTTCCAGTATACCCACAAGCTTCACATACATACGAAACAACCTCTTCAACACTAAAATACTCTTTTACTCTATTTGGTTTAATAGAATCTTCATTATTCCTATGTTGAATCTTATTACATTTTTCACATATTGCCATCACAGGCATCCAATCTCTTTGCATTTCAATAAACTGTTCTTTATCCTCTTCTCTTAGTGTAGGAAGAATATATTTTCTCAGGATTTCTTTAATTTTATCTATATTTTCAAGTGCTATTTTTATTTTTTCTTGCATTTTTTTTGTTTTATATAATTCATGAGTCCAAATTATTGTAATTTGAATTCCAAATTCAGGAAACACTTCTATTAATTCATTACCAAAATGATGAGCATAGCTCTCACAATTGCAATCTTTATAAGGACACGGAATCATAGCAAAAGGCTTTCCAAGGTGAGTTCTTTGGAATTTTTCAGGAATATATCCAGGAAATCGTTTAGCTGCATCCAAACTGTCAAAGAATAAGAGATTATTAACCTTATCACCATTATTTTCAAATATTCTTCGTAAGGCATCACAAATTATAATTTCACGTAAAATTCCTAAATGAATATGTCCTGAAGGGGTTTTACCCGTAGAAAGTGTTATTTCAATTGGTCTTCGTGAATAAATTTCCTCAACAACTTCTTCTAGCCAATGAACTGGAAAATCATTACTCATATTTTCTTCCCTATAAAGCTTGTTCTTTAATAAAGTAATATTCTGTTTTACAAAAATTTTTCTATTATGTATAATAGTATTTTTAACGTAAGCAAATTATATTTATCATTTTTAAGTTAAGATGATGGTGTTCTAAATATTGAGGATTGCTGTTTTAAATCGGGATTTTTGTAAACCTAATAAATGCAGTCCTTTTGGAGAAAAACCATGTATTAAATATTGTCCTAGAGTGAGGACGGGAGATAAAACAATAGTTTTAAGTCCTGATGAGAAGTATGTAATAATTACAGAGAGTTTATGTTCCGGTGAAGGTATCTGTGTTAAGAAATGTCCTTTTAATGCAATTCATATTGTGAATTTACCTGATCCACTTGAAAATCAAATTACATATCGATATGGCCAAGATCAATTTTCATTATTTCGTATGGCAATACCTAAAAAAGGAAAAGTATTAGGATTGATTGGTCAAAATGGAATCGGTAAAAGTACATTATTAAAAATATTATCCAATGAATTAACTATTAATTTTGGAAGATTTGGAGATGAGACACCAGATTGGAAAGATATAATTGAATATTTTAAAGGTTCTGAATTACATCAATACTTTATTGAACTTAAAAAGAGAAAAGATAAGATTATTCACAAACCTCAAGATATTACGGGGATTCCAAAATTTGTAACTGGAAAAGTTTACGATCTTTTAAGTAGAAATGATAAAGAAGAACAACTAGAACTGATTTCTGAAAAATTAAATCTAAAAGAAATTCTGGATAGAGAAATTAAGGTTTTATCTGGGGGAGAATTGCAAAGAGTGGCCATTGCTGCTGCTTATCTAAAAAATGGGGATATTTACCTATTTGATGAACCAAGTTCTTATTTAGACGTGAGTGAACGGATTAATATGGCAAAATTAATTCGTACTTTATCAGAAAAAAATAAAACTGTAATTGTAGTTGAACATGATTTAGCAATTTTAGATTATCTTAGTGATTATGTTTCAATTTTATATGGTCAGCCTGGTGTTTATGGAATTGTTTCTCATCCTCAAGGTGTTAGAGTTGGTATCAACATATATTTAAATGGATATATTAAAGATGAAAATGTTAGATTTAGGGAAGCCCCTATCATATTTCATGAACGTCCACCTCAAGAATCATTATTTGATTATGGTGATGTCATTTTTTCTTATAAAGATATTGATACTTCAATGGGGAACTTTCATTTGACTGGTTCAGGGAGTGAGATTCATGCTGGTGAAATAATAGGAATTTTAGGACCAAATGGAATTGGTAAAACTACATTTATTAATTCAATAGCAGAATTAATTAATACTGAACAGGAAAGTATCGAACACAAATTAGATGGAAGTAATAAAGATGATTCTCAAAAATTAAAAGTTGTAATAAAATCGCAATATATTAAAATTGATGATGAAGGGTTTGTCTCTGATCTTATTAAACAAATTAGACTATCCCCTCATTTAAGCCCCTCTTATAAAAAAAGATTGATTAATAACTTAAAACTCGAGGATATAAGAGAACGAGGTTATTCTGAGTTGAGTGGAGGAGAATTACAGAGAGTAGCTATTGCTAAATGTATTTCAGAAGATGCTGATATATATTTATTAGATGAACCTTCAGCATTTCTAGATGTTGAAATGAGACTCCAAGTAGCCCAACTATTAAGAAAATCTATTGAAGAGTTAAAAAAGTCCTGTTTTGTAGTAGAACATGATATTATAACCCAAGATTTTATAGCTGATTCCATTTTAGTATTTGAAGGGATCCCTGGTTTAGAAGGGAAGGCTACTCCTCCTCAAAATTTAAGGGAAGGGTTTAACTCATTTCTTAAAATGATGGAAATCACATTTAGAAGGGATCCTACTACTAAAAGACCCCGCGTAAATAAACTTGGAAGTAATAAAGATATTTATCAAAAAAGAATAAATGAATATTACTATATTCCAAAATAGAAACTCATTTTGTAGGCTTATAATATTTTATTTTCGATTAATTAAGCTCTTATCATACTCCTTAATTTCGATTAGAAATATACAAACTTTTAGTTTAGAAATTAAATTTTTATTAGAAAGATAATAGAATTATTTATATATTTTCTAAAAATAATTAACTGGGCCTTATTTTAAAATTAATATAGAATTCTCTATTTATCATATTTTAAAATGAAATTTGCAATGGAAATCAAGGAGTATTTAACGAAATTAATAATCCACTAACAATTTATCTTCTTGTTAAACAATATCTAAAAAAATAATAAAAAAGAGTGAGTTATTCTTTAAATTTCCAAAACACAAGAGGTCGTCCTCTTTCTCCATTGTTACGCGAGAATTTTTCAATTAACTTTCTTTTTTGAAGTTTAACTAAATTGTCATATATTGTTGTTCTTGGAGTTTGTAATTCTTTTACCAAATCTTTTCGAGTTGAGGGTCCAACCTCTTTTAAAGCTTTAATTAAATTAAACTGAATAGGTGATAAATATTCTTTCTGGCTAAAATTCTTTTCAATTGATATACTATTTCCCAAATTTAATTCCTCCACATTAAGTC
>JBHLNK010000146.1:0-5337 GCA_048941625.1 Promethearchaeota archaeon
AAAAAAAATATTAAATTTAAATACAATTAATATAGAATTTAAAATCCACGAATCACAAAAAAAATATTAGTGACTTTATTCATAGGATGCAAATTTCCTAAGATTAAAAGTATTTCCCCTAAATTATTTATCAATACATTTATATAAGATTGTTTACTTAAATTTTATCAAAATATTAAGGGTTTTATGGGTGTCTAATAAACTCAATAAAATCTATATTGG
The DNA here is from genome assembly GCA_048941625.1 of Promethearchaeota archaeon. Taxonomy (GTDB): domain Archaea; phylum Asgardarchaeota; class Lokiarchaeia; order Sigyniarchaeales; family SOKP01; genus Loki-b32. The sequence goes on from JBHLNK010000146.1 coordinate 223, forward strand.
AACCATTTGCAATCGTGATCTTGAAGTTCTGGAAATGATCAAAAAGTTTTGCCTTAAAAATTATAATTGCTCTATTGTAAACCTACTAAAAAAAAACTCTAATACTTTTAACTTGAAATATTTTAAAAAACAATTAAAAAAATATCCCATTTCCTTAATAATTGTTAAATTAAATTCTGAAATAAAAAATCAAGAAATTTATCAGGCAATCCGTGAAATTACTCCTAATATTCCGTTATTAAATAGCTTAAGAGCAGTCCGATTATGTGAAAGTAGAAAACAAACATTTAAATTTATTGAAGAAAGAGCAAAGAAATTGAACATTCCGAAAACCTATTATTCTTTAAAAGAGGCATTCGAGGCATGTTCAAATGGGAGTAAAATTATCATAAAAGTAGATACTCATAATATAGCTAATTTACCAAAAAACGATAGAATTGTAGGTGTAGCTGAGGATATATCCCAGTTTAATGAATTAATAAAAAATTATCAAGAAGAAGATTTATTTTTCCAAAATTATTTAAATAATTTTGATGTCATTTACAAAATATATGTAATTGATCGTTGGGCAGTCTCAATTACTTCTCATAATAGATTGCAGGAAGATGATAATTTAACTCCATTAGAATTAGTCCACCTTCGCGTTCCAATTGAAAAGCAATTAAAAAGAAGAATTTTGAGATTAGGGAGAAAAATAGGGATGACTGTTTTTGGTGTTGACTATATTCTTACTAAAGATGGAACACCATTTATCATAGATATAAATGATTTTCCAAGTTTTAGACGTATTCCTGAAGCAGTGAGTTTAATTTCTGATTATATTTATAATATCGTTGATTTACAACAACAATTATATAAAATAACAGCTAAAGTAAAAGGATAAGCATATAGAAATTTATATTATCTTTTTCTTTTATTCTCCAAAAATTCAATAAGATTTTTTTTAGCAATATAATCCTCTAACTGTTCTGGAGGATGTTTAGCAAAAAACGAACAAGCTGACTGTAGAACGCCCCCTATTTTTCTATCCTTCGCAATTTTACTAACTCTTATACAATCTGCGATAATACCTGCAGAATTATTTCCATCTTCTACAAACATGGTAATATCAACTCTAACAGGAGCCCCACCAAAAACTCTTCCTTCTAATCTCATATAGGCTTCTTTCTGATTTTTTAAGAATGGAATATAATCTACTGCTGAAATTTGACATTCCACACTATTTTTATTTTGAAGATTCGAAATAACTGCCTCAGTTTTAGACTGTCGTTTTCCCTCTTCATATCTTAATGTACCATCTGGCATTGGAGTCAGTAAATTACAAAAATCACTTGAACCACCCCAATCTAATTGAATTGTTTTATCCAAAATCGCTCCACGCATTGGAAAAAGATTTGTTAAAGCTCGATGAATTATTGTAGCCCCAATTTGTGATTTAACATCATCTCCTATAAGTGAAAGGTTTAGTCTCTCAGCTTTTTGTACCATTTCTGGATTTTTTGCTATGTGAGAAGGCATTCCATTCACAACACATGAACCTGCCTCCAGAGCACTCATAGCATAAAACTTTACCGCTTCATGAGATCCTGTTGGAAGCAAGATTACTGTTACGTCTACTTCTTTACTTTTTATTTCATTCACTATATCAACAGGCTCTTGATTGGCATCTACAGGTATTATATTCTTAATGTTGCTATCTAAGCCATCCATCACTGGACCTTTAACTACTGGAGCATTTAAAAATTCAGGCTCAAAAAGTTCCATATTACAATTAGGTTCTTCAAAAATAGCTTTACTTAAATCTTTTCCCACTTTATTTGAATTAACATCAATACCTAAAACAAAATTAATGTCTGCTATATTATATTGATTAATCTCTGGAAGAATTCCTATTATTTTTTCTGGATTTTTCTTATAATTTTCAACACCTTGAACTAAAGCTGAAGCAACATCTCCTACCCCTGCTATGGCAACATTAATAATTTTATTCGCCATGATATTTTGTATAATAAAATGATTATATTTAAATCATTTTAAAATACCCTATAGATTTAAAAGCTCTAAATTTAAAATTAGAAAAATTTCTAAACGGTTATGTTATTTATCTAAGATAAAAATCCAAATTTTAAATGCAATTTATTCATTTGAGTAAAAACTTTTAAATATTAAACTAAAAATAATTTTATTCACCAAATAAAATTCATAAAAAAATCCATAGTGAGATGCATAAATAAAAAAAGAATTTTCTTCTTCTTTTTTTTACAATTAAGTCTTATTTCAATTATTTTCCAAAATTACGCTTTTTCCTATAGTTATATTCTATCTTTTGAACCAAAATCATTACATACAGCTCAACAGAACACTCTTATTATTGGTGTAAGGTCTGACCTTTTTATAATTGATCCCCATGATGCTTATGATCCTCATTCATTTAATTATATTGAACAAGTATGTGAGGGATTATATACTTGTGATTACTCAGATCCTTCTAATAGAATTATACCTAGGTTAGCTTTAGATTACCCAGCATGGGATCCGGATGAAAATCGGCTAGTTTGTGGGATACCAATTGAGCACGGTATTACTTTCCATGATGGGACACCTTTCAATGCTACTGCTGTTCAATGGAATTTTGATAGATTAGCTTGTTTTATAAATTCTACTGGTGATTTGCCAAGTTATATGACAAGAGCCCAAATATGGCCAGAATATTTTTGGCCAGATGGTACTCCAATAATAAATAGTACTCATGCTTATACTCCAAATCATTTAACTATAGTATTGAATAGGCCATATGGTGCATTGGAAGGATTATTATCTTTTGTCGGTTCATATATTTTATCTCCAACTTCAACTAATTTCACCGAATATATCACTCTACCAGATGGAAAATTAGTAGGTACAGGACCATTTAAATGTGGTGATTGGTCCTCAAGTACCGAAATAACAATGGAAAAATTTGATAATTATTGGCGACTCCCCTGGTTACCTGATTCAGAAATAGATACTCTTATTTATAAAATATACAATGATGAATTTGATCGATGTCAAGCACTTTTAGATGGAGAAATTGACTTTCTAATAAATCCTCATGAATCGTTTATTGATTCTTTAAATAATTCACAAGATATTTCATTAATAGAAACTGAAAAAGGAAGCTGGGTTACTTACTTTATTGCTATGAACAATATTCTAATAGATAGAAAAATTAGGGAAGCTATCTCTTATGCGGTTGACTATGATTTTATTATTGAAAATCTACGAAATGGATTAGCTAATAAGTTAAAATCTCCGATTCCAGATGGACTATTATATTCGAATTATTCATTAAATGTGCCTAGTCTTAATATTACGTATGCTAGAGAAGTAATGCAATCAGAGGGTTATGGTGTAGGCTTCACAACTGATGAGGAATGGGAAACTGCTAATTTTTTCTCTCTCAATATTACATATTACAATAATAGTAAATATAGACCAATTTATTCATTACTGAAAAATAATTTGGCTAGAATTGGAATAGATATTGAAGATGCTGGAGAAGATTATTGGGTTGATTATTATATAAAGCTTACTGAAAATAGAAACCAGTTAGAGATATTTGCTCTGGGTTGGAGTGCATTCTGGAATGATCCTTGTCAATTCATAAATGTTCTTTATGGTAATGAATCTGCTGAAACAAATTACTTTCAATACAATGGAGGTTTTGGTGATATTGTACCTTATGATGAGGAGGAAGATGTGCAAATTCTGATGAGGAATGCATTAAATGAAACAGCTTCTAATAATCGGAAAAGAATTTATGACAAAATCCAAGAACTCATGGTTGAAAGAGACTTTCCATTAATTTGGCTTTATACTCCAAAAATCTATATTGCTTACGATAACGATTTAGAAGGAATCCAAGAAAATACTTTTTGCTTAATTAATCAAAATGATGACTCATCTCTAAAAGGGGATGTTATCGCGGTAAAATGGGCAGATACTGGAACTGATGGAGCAACTACAATACCCGGATATCCTCCAATTATCTTTGGTGTTATTCTATTACTTTTTACTTATTACATTATTAAAAAAGAAGAAAAAATGGAAATTAAACCATAATCAATATTTTTTTTATACTTAATAGATGCAGATATTTTAGGATAATACCCTTAAAATTATAGAATTACATAGAGATAAACCTTTTTTATTAAATTTATTAAGTTTTTTACCATTCAATAATATAATATGTACATTAAAATGGAGTTTTGGGATATTGGATTTAGAAGAAAAAAAGATCTATTTAATTTTATCTCCTCATATTAATTATTATCATTCTTATCGAGGGGATTCTAGAGGAGAGTCTGGTTTCGGAATGGATATCAGATTTATGAGAGATATTCTTGACCAATTAGATCAAATTGAGAATGAGGATTTATGCAATGGAACTATTCCTATCTCTTGGGATTATGCTGATACATTTTGGTCAATTCAACTTCAGAAGAAATATCAACCGGATGTGCTTGATAAGGTTATAGAACGTTGTCAGATTGGAAAAGATGAAGTTTTAATTGGATCGTGGGGAAACACGGCGCAATCTATTCTCGATACCGAAGAATTTCAAAGAGATCAAAAATGGTATTTAGAAAATTCTATTGGCATTGGGTTAAACCAGTTATTTCCCAATAGAATTGCCCCTTATGTACGTGCTCAAGAAACAATGTTCACTCAAGGTCTGATTGAACAATATATTAAAGCTGGGATCAAGGGAGTTGGATTATATTATTCTGTTTTTCCATTTGATAGTACACGTCCCTTTATAAATCCTCGTTTCAATTGGAATCAGATGTTTAATCCTGTAAAATTTAATTCAGTAATTTCTGATTCCTCGATACTTATGATTCCAATGTATAGTTTTGGTGATATTATTGATTATTATTCCATAAAAAAATGGTTTGAGTTAATACGAGAAAAACAAAAATCTGATGAAATTAGTGAACATGCTATTTTATTTATTAATTTTGATATGGATGCTAATTCATGGACAGGTATAAAGCTACCAAAATTTCTCCAGTGGATGCCAAATAGTAGGGGTCTAAGAGAACTTGCTGAAGCTGTTGATATGTATGATTATGT
>JBHLNK010000058.1:0-23044 GCA_048941625.1 Promethearchaeota archaeon
ATTGCTCCTTTAAATAATTTTATTTATGGAATAATTTATAAAATGAATTAAAATAACTGTTGAATAGATACTTAATATTTTAATGAGTAATAAATAAGAAGAGAAATTATATTAACAGAGATTTTAAGGTATAATAAAGTGTAATTGGATTATAATAGTAATATTTAATACTTGAACTTTTTTTTTGAATCCGGGGTTATTTACTTCTCACAACTTTTTTATGAGTCTTATTTATAAAGCATATGATCTTCAAAATTATGATAAATGTGAATTTTCAGAATAAATGCTAAATTTCCCTTGCTCATCTAGATCTCTGATTTCTTTTATTCTTTTTATTATAGCTCGTTCTCTCCCGATCAGAATTTCTAGCAATATCTGTAATAAAACTTCAAATTCTCTCAAGAATATAAAATCTTTATTAATAATTATAACTGATTCACAAACCGTTAACGACACATACCCTCTATTACGAACCCTTTCATCATTAATAGACACAATTTAAAATCTTTTTTTTCTCATTCTATAGAAGAATTTTTATAATTTCTGGTAATTATCACAACTCGATTAGTGCTATCGGTTTAGGCTTTGTAAATGTAAATAGCTGATAAAAATAGTCAAAAATAACTAACCATGGTAAAAAAGGTTTTGGTATATAGCAGCGCTGATGGCAATGCTTATATTACTCTCAATTGGTTAAAACTACTTCAAAGTTCAAGTTAGAAATTGATTCCAAGAATTAATTATATCTTCTGAGCTGATTTTAAACTTCTTCTCAATTTTGTTCAAATCAAGGTGAGCGACTATTCCTTCTTTCCATTGTTCATTGACAGTTTTGACAATTTGTCTAACTGAATCCTCATTTTGACCATAAATATCCATTTTATAGACATGATTCTTTGGAATATCAAGCGCACCAGCAATTCTGTCATCTACTTCAATATATACACCTACTTCCGGTGAAAGTATGTAAAAAGTAACATTCCTGCCACCTCCAGCGTCACTTTCCTGCATTGAGGGATCCATACTCTCTAACCATGTTATAATCTTTATTATAAAGTTTGGTACATTATGTCTAAAAGTATGTTTTTTTGTTTCCTTTTTCAAAACAGCTCCCCCTTTACGTTGACCAAAAAAAGTATGTTTCTGTACGTTTTTAAGGCCCAATGTTTCTGCTTTTTTTTGGATTTCTTTTGATTTTTTTTTTCCCATTTTTTTAGTCCTTTTTTGTTATTACTATTAATTTTATCGGGAAAATATTTAAATCTTTATACAAAAATGTGAAGAATATATCTAACCTAGAGAATAATAGACTGATTGAAAAATACGATAATATGTTATGTTTCTTATTTTATAAATTAAATTATCATATCTCTGAAAGTATTTTCAAATTTAAAAAAAATTGGTCGAATTTGACTTAAATCTAAACCACAATAATAAGTAAGTTATTTCTTAAGTAAATAAGAAAAATAGATATTCATAAAAAGGTAAACATCAATTTTATTGCAAAAATTAAAAATTTACATCATTATTTTGGATTATTTTGAAAAATCACACAGGGTCAAAATCTAAGGAAATTGAATTGATACAATAACGACAACCTGTAGTTTTTGGACCGTCATTAAACACATGTCCCAAATGTCCTCCACAATTACTGCAAAGAACTTCTGTACGGTTCATTCCATGACTTTTATCGGGTTTTTCTTCCACATTGGAATCATTTATCGGTTGATCAAAACTGGGCCATCCAGTTCCAGAATCAAATTTTTTATCAGAAGAAAATAAAGGTTTTCCACAACCCGCACATTTATAGATACCTTTTTCATGATGATTCCAATATTTTCCCATAAAAGCGGGTTCAGTTCCTTTCTCGCGGAGAACTTTATATTGCTCTTTGGTTAATTTCTTTTTCCATTTATCTTCAATATTTTTAGACTCCATATTAATTAATAGAAACCTTGGGTATTATAATTCTCGTCTTATAGACTTTAAACAGATTGTTTCAATTTACTTATAATAAAAATACAATATTTAATTCAAATTTATACAAAATTAGGCTTAGGTTTAACTTATTGAATAAGTGATTAACAATTATGAAAACTGAAAAAGCTATTTTTGCTGCTGGTTGTTTCTGGGGAGTAGAAGCAAATTTTAGAAAATTAGACGGGGTTATTTCTACACGTGTGGGATATACTGGTGGCTCTTTTTCTGAACCCACCTATAAAGATGTATGTTCTCATAAAACCGGTCATGCAGAAGCAATAGAAATTACTTTTGATCCATCAAAGGTTACATATGATGAGCTCTTAGAAGTCTTTTGGTCAATTCATGATCCTACAACACTAAATCGTCAAGGTCCTGATGTTGGTTCTCAATATCGTTCTGCGATATTTTATATAAATTCTGAACAAAAAGAAAAAGCACTAAGTTCAAAAAATAAGCTTGAAGCTTCTAAACGGTTTAAAAACCCTATAGTAACACAGATAGTTCCTGCATCTGATTTTTGGGAAGCAGAAGAGTACCATCAGCAATATGCAGAAAAAAGAAAAAATAGGCTTTTCACTCATTTTTAAATCATATCCACGTTTTTTGCTTCAGAATAAATTCTTAAAAGCATTAAGAATCATTTTAGATAATAAAATATCTGAGAAATGATTGATAAGTTATTTATTTTTAAATAGTTTTGCATTGTATCCATATTCGGATAAATATCGAAATCTTTTTATATTCTAGAAATAATTCAATGCTGTAATCCAAGTATAAATAAATAATTTTAATGTGAAAAAATTGATAAAAAATTTTAAAGACAAGGTTGCTGTAATCACAGGTGGAGCGAGTGGTATTGGACGTGGTCTCGCTTATGCCTTTGCTGAACGGGGATGCAAAATAGTCCTCGCTGATATTGATAAAAATGGGCTTGATAAAGTTTCCTCAGAACTCCAAGAAATTGGTGCTGAAGTAATGACGCAGATAACAGATATAAGTGATCCAGAGCAGGTAGCTCATTTAGTAGATGCTTCATATGAACGTTTTGGATGTGTAAATATTCTGTGTAATAATGCAGGGATAGCAGGAGGTGGACCTATAAGCTTAATGTCCCTGGAGGATTGGAATTGGGTACTTAGTGTTAATTTATTCGGTATTATCTATAGTCTTAAATATTTCTTAAATCGTATGTTAAAATGTAAAGAACCATGTCATATTATTAATACTTCCTCACTAGCAGGATTAATAACTAGTGATAACCAACCATATGCTGCCTCAAAGTTTGCTGTAGTTGCAATTTCAGAATCTTTAGCATTACAATGCTATAATACTAATGTTGGTGTTTCTGTACTTTGTCCAGGTTTTGTTAATACCAACATACTAAAAAATGATGAAATATTAAGACAAACACGACAAGGTATCTGGCAACCTCCTCCAGAAATGATCGAACTATCAAAGCCTATGAGAGAAAATGCTGAGAGAATATTAGCTTTAGGTATGGATCCCAAGAAATTAGCAGCAATGGTAATTAAAGCAATTGAAAATGATATATTATATATTCTAACTCACGCAGAATATATACCACAAATAAAAGCTCGTTTTGACCACATCTACGAGGATACTTTAAAGTTACATGGAAGAATTGAAGGAACAAGTGAGATTAAAACAAAAATCTACAGAAATGAATCTCATGCATTTTCCTTAAACCTGCCAGAAAATCTTATAGAATTAAATCCAAATCCAATGATGCATCCTATATATAAACCAATCTTTTATGGGACTACTAAAAATCTAGTTTTTGAACTTCTAATTTTTGTTTCAAGCATATCATCTAAAAGACAATTAGAGGGAACTGCAAAAAAAATAGCTAGAACCTTTAAGACTAGAGCAAAAGATATTAACATTCTTTCTAATGAACCAATAACCTTAGAAGATGGAACCCCTGCGTATGAGTGTGTTATTGAATTTAAAGCTGCTGGAATGATGAAAGTCAAAAGTATCCATTTATCGGTTTTTAAGGATGAAAAATGGATACGCGTCAGCATTCTTACTGGTGCTAATTATTATAATGAAGATTTCAAAAACATATTGCATTCTCTTAATTTCAAGTAATTTATTTAACTTAAACAAATAATAATTACTCAATTAAACATTATTTGCCACCATTTCCAAGAATTTTGATCTTGGATATGCCTCAACCCTAGTGTAACTTAAGTACTTGTCAAAATACTTTGCTAATTCTGATCTAAAATCATCATCATTATAAGCAATTAGACAACTAAATGGATAATTCATTAAATTTCCTTCTTTATCAAAAATTAGGAATTGATAGGAAAAAGTTGGATTGTTTTCATATAAATGGGGTATTTTTACTGTTACATGAATTTCGTATCCTCTCATCTGAAAGATTTCCATTTTTTGACCTTCATTTAATCTTTTTATATATTCTATATCTCTATCTTGAAGTGTAATATTTAAATTAGTCTTGTTGTTTATTGAGGTATCAATTTTCGCTTTTCGAAATATCTTAATTATTTTTTTTTTAATAATATATATTAGATATTGAACAGCTCTAAAACTATTTTTGAAATTAGAAATTGAAAAAAAAGAATTTAAGCTTTTATAATATCTTGTATCTATTATAATCTATAATTATATCAAGTTTTTTGATTGTATATTGATCCAAATCTGATTAAAGTATTATCTTTAGGAATTTTAGTTCTGTTATCAAATATGTGAAGATTTTAAACTCTCAATTTTAGAATAAGAAGAAAGTATGAGTCTAAATTATCTTTGAAAAAAGAAATACTTCAAAAAGCACAAATAGCTATTTAAATACTCACTTGGGAATCACTAATATAACTCAATATTACAACAAAACATACAAAAAAGAACAAAAATGAAATCAAAATATATTATTCTAGGAATTTTTGTTATAGGATTTCTATTTTTAGGTGTTAATTATAGTTACGGGTTTGAGGAGGGTACTGATGAAAGTGAAGCAGGTGAAGAAGAAGGGGGAGGAGGAGATGAAATTCCTGATGATGATGAGGATGGAGTAGATGATGATTATGAAGATGAGAATAAGAGAGACATTGAAATTTGGATTGGTGAAAGTGTGGTTGAAATATCATCGATTCGAAGATCCGAAAACAGAAAAGATATAATAGATCTAAGAGTAGGTTATGATGATTATGGCTTGTCTGTTCGGGTTTCTTATGGAACTTTTATCAAGGAATGCGAACCTGTTGAAGAAGAATGCCCTGAGGGTGAGGAAGATATTGTTCCAAAACATGAAGAATATTGTGAGGAAATTGTGGAATATAAGCTAGTATTTGAGGTGTTATTTCGCGGGCTTATAGAATTTATTGAACATAATGGAGATGGTGTTTTAGATGAAGAACATGACGAAGTTATCTCTGAATATGGATTTCACTCATTTCAACCTATAGATTATAGTTTGACTAGCATTTCAGACGACACAAATTTACATTATCTGTTATTTAATACGACCGACGGTGTATTTGCCACGCATATTTACCTTGTAGAAGAATTTGTTTATGTTGATGAGATTTTAATTTCGCCAACTGAAGTAAAGATTGATCTTGAAATCACTAATTATGACTACCAAGATGAAAATTCTCAATTAGCTTTATTTACTAAATTATGGTCTGAGGAAAAATGCAATGAAGGGGAGGAAACTGTGGATGAGAAAGAAGGATATGCTACCGATGAAAAAGATGTAAACTTCCAAAATGATAAATATTCAGGATTTTTTAGTTGGAAGGAAACCGCTCTAATTGATGGAGTTGAGATGGACGTTTTAACGAGAGAAATAGTTTATGAGGATGATCACCATTCGAAATTATTTCTCTGTTATCCACGGGGATTTCATATATATCATGATCCAAAAATAGGAATATTCATTGGACAATCTGCTGAAGGAAATTTACCAATTATTATTACAACAGGAGCAATTTCAGTTATAGGAATATCAGGCATCGTAGTAGTACTCCTCAAAAAACGTAGGATTCTATAATTCCCCAATTTTTTTTTTAAAAATTAGAAAAACCTGTAAAAAAAAATTTTGTTTGATTAAATTAATGTTATTAAAGACAATTGGTATGTAATAGTCAAGAAAAAATATCTAAATTTAAAATTAAGGGAATAAACATATAGGAATTTTTAATAAATGGTGAGGAAATGAAGAAGAAAACAATAGCTATTGGGATTTTTCTTTTCAGTATTTTAATATTCACATTCAACTGTGGAATAACTACAGCTTCTGATGATAATGATGAAGATGGAATCAAGGATAGTTATGAAGAACTGAATAGAAGAGAAATTGAATATACTATCGAATCAAATGAAATTTCGATTGAATCAGTTCGAAAAAGCAACAAAATGAAAGATCTAATCTTAGCTAATATTGCTTATGATGAGGATGGACTTCGATTTGAAATAGGTTATAAATCAAAACTTGAATTAGAACTCGAATTGATTTTTGGAATATCCTTCAGAGAATTGATCGAATTTGTTGATGTTGATTTTAATGGAGTTTACAACCCTGAAGTTGATCTCTATATCCAAAACGTTTCATTAACCGAATTTTCACCTGTATTCTATGAAAATTCCACATGTCTAAGTGGAAGTGTTTTGCATCACTTTCAAATTCAAACTGAAAATGAAACATTTACAGCACATATCTATTTATCAGAAGAGTTTACTTTAGTCGAGGATGCTTTAATTCTCCCGACTCAGGTAAAAATTGATCTTGAAATTTCAAATTTCACTTTCATCAATCCAAGTTCTCAACTTGCTTTATATACAAGACTAGAATCTGAACATAATTTTGAAAGACAAGAAGAAACTGAAGATGAAATAAAAGGATATGCAGAAAGTGAAGAAGGAATAATAACAACCTCAGAAGAAAAAGTTGGATTCTTTTCATGGAAGAGTATTGCAGAAATTGATAACGAATCAAAGAATATCCTTACAAGCGAAATATTGCCTGATGATTATATTGAAGATGTTGAAAAACTCTATACTAATTACATAAATGGATCCCATATTTATCACTCTTCTAAAATTGGAATTGAAGGAATATTACTCTCTGAAAAGAGTTCTATTGATACAACCTTCATTACACTAGCATTTATTATAGGCGCTTTGAGTGTAGTTGCTGCTTATTCAATATATTATGCAATGAAACATAAAGCAAAGACAAAGATTCAAAAACGGCCTGGAGAAGACGATTATAAAGAATTTTTAGAGGCGGAAGAATTTGATTATGTTTTTGATAGTAAATTAGCTCTTCAGATTCTTTTAGAAAAGAATGCTATAGAGAAATTATACCCCAAAGGGGATATTAACCTTACTACAATCTCAAAAGATTTCTACGAAATAGTAAACCAATTCAACTTTGAAGAACATGAGAGAATAGCTTTCATCCGAGAAATACTCAGTCTTTCACCTCAAGAAAGAGAATTGTTCATGAGAGAAATGATAATTGAATCTCAATAAATAAAAAATTTAGTATTCTTAGGATAATGCCAGTTGATCTAACACAACATGAAAATCTCATCTTAAGCATTGTTCAACAATATCTTAGTCTAAATAAGTACTTTAATATGAAAAAAGTACTTCCTTTTATTCAATCTATATTGAGATCAGCCTTAGTAGACTTAAATACTAGAGCAATTGAAGAAATCCTAAGATCTCTTGTTAAAAAGAAGGTAATTGTTGAGAGTACTAAATTATCAAAAAATGATATCTTAAATAATGAAACAAGAAATCGGATATATAATTATATTTTAAAGAATCCTGGTGTTTACTTTAATAAAATCGTTATAGAGTTGGAGATAAATAAACCTGTTGTAGTATGGCATGTTAAAATGTTAGAAAAATTTGGTTTCGTCAAAAGAGAAGTTTTTGAGAACCATGCAATCTTTTTTGAATCAAATTTGATTGAAAAAAAAAAGAAATATAGTTATTATACGACTAAGGATAAAAGCAAGAAAATTATCGAATACTTGAAAATGAACGATTTTGGAATTACAAAAACTCATCTTTCAAATGATTTAGGGATGCACCACAATACAGTCTCAAAATATCTTAAAATACTAGAAGGGTTTAACGTAATCGTGAAAAAAAAGACTTCTAAACACACTTTGTATTTTTTAAATGAGGACTTACTTGAAACTTTGAATTTAAATGTGTGATATACAAATTTCAGTTAAATAATTATTGTTCTCGACTAGCCTTTAACTCTTTTTCCAGTATTTTAATCTGTCGATCAACTATCTTCGTCTTAGTTTGCTTTTCCTTAATGATAGCCTTCATTTGTTCATTTAAGAATTTATCCTTTTCCTTTTTTAAGTTGTTATATTCCTTTTCTAAATTTTTTACGATAGCAGCTAATTCTTTCTTTTTTAACATTAAATCATCGATTTGATTGTTATATTCGTTAAGAATAGCTCGTTGGTTTTGCAAATTTAATTCAATTGTACTCATTTTAGGAATAAACTCTTGATTGATTCGGTTCGTAATATATACTTCTTTTTGTTTTGCCACTTGTTCAATTTTTTCAATTTCAACTGCTATTTTATTAATTTGATCTCTAAGTTCTTCATCCGACATTTTGATTTTCTTTGTTTTAGTTTGACATTATTTGTTATGCTTACTAATATTTATTATCGATAGATTTTAATCTCTTCACAAAAAAATTTTTCATTAAATTGAGAAGAGATTTAGCTAAAAATCTCTCTACTTGTTGCGATCTAAAATTCTATCTATTTATAAAACAATAATTCCAGATATTACAATAATCTTAGTAAAAATTGCCTTACAAACAAAAAAAAAAAAAGAAGTTTAATTTTATATGGTTATCTAAATAATCATCTTTAATTGAAATAACCTTTATTAATCCAAAAAAGTATCGATTTAAAACCTAATTTATGTGATGATACTTTGTGGGATTTTCTTTTCAAATATCATTTTATCTAGCATTAATCTTGTTAACATTGTAAAGGATTCTACTATATTCTCACCAGTTTTGCTGGAACATTCAATACAATCAAATAAATCCATCGTTCTAGCTGCTTGTAATCCCTCTTGAAAATCTATCTCCCTATAATCATCCAGATCTAACTTTCCACCTAGTAAAATAATCGGGAATCTATTGTTAGTTTCTTTTATGAGTGAATACCAATTACTAATGTGAGCGAAAGAAGCATAATTTGTAATATCATACATTAGAATCCCCCCCATAGCACCATTGATATATTGAGGAATCATAAATCGAAATCTTTCATCCCCAGCAAAATCCCACATCATCAGCTTTACAAGCGTTCCATCGACTTCAAGGATCTTAGTTTCAAAATCAACTCCTATTGTCATGCGAGCATCTGATACAAATAAATTAGTCATAAATCGCCTTGTTAGGGTTGTTTTACCACAACCCGGATCACCGAATATGACAATTTTAAAAATTGCGTCGTACATTTCAATCTAACTTAATTCTTCTTAATTGTGGGTTCTTTACTTTAGATAAGCCTAATTTTGGAGGAATAAATACCTCCATATTAAAAACCCCTACCTACAACCCTTTTCCTAATTTGTTACTAAATACAGATATTTTGTATAATTATCTGTTTTGCTTTATATAATGATATACTTATTTAAATCTTTTGTGAATTATTAACCAATTTATCATTTTTTTCTCGGAACTTAATGGAAAATATCAAATTGGCTATAGAATTTAAACTTATTCCCTTTTGTCCCATGAATTAAAAGAAAATTTTTTTAGATTAATAAAAAAAGGTTTAATCAATTAATTTTATTGACTCTTAGAGGTGATTTTTCTTATAGAAATAGGTTTCTCAAGCATGTGTTCATCTGTTATATTTGATTTACTTCTGGTAATGTTACACTTGCTTTTTTGATATTTTCTATATCTCTTTATTGCAATCTTCCTCCATTTCTTTTTCCAAGACGGAAATCCTGTCTTTACGAAATGTTCACGATTTTGAAAATCTCGACAGACCCAATTAAAACATATAAAGTATCTATGCGCCCCAGCTTCAGTCGTAAGGTTACGAGAGGATATTCCAAGTTTTCTAAGATGTTGTATATATCTCTCTTCTACTGCTTCTTGGAGCGCTCCTTCAATAATTGCAGGTTCAAAATAAATCTCATTTTCATCAAAATATTCTCTGACAAGATCGAAACAATCACCTCTGCAAAGAAGGATCCTATCTCCTTTACTATGATTAAGTGCTTTAAGACCTTTCTTAACAACCTTTACAATATGCTTCTTTGGACGATCATCATCTTTATTTCCTTCATTATAGAGCCCTACAGGAACAGATTGAAAAATAATCTTTCTACTTTCGGTGTCTCGAAAACCAATAAAGGCGTCTCCGACGAGATCTCCGGTCCCAGCGTCATCAATTTCTATTGTTCTTCCCTTCCACTCGCTGGGATTATTAGTGGATTGGCACGACTCACTGTCGTCTTTTTCATTTTTTGTCTTCATTAATAATCTAAACGGTTAATATCATAAATATCTTGTGACTTTCAAATTAAATTATAATATTCATAGAAATTTTCGTATTTTATTCAACATTTTTAGCTAGAATTTAAATATGAGAAATTACTTGTATCAGCTCAGGGGTAATTATTAAATATGGGAAATCTTGATCATTTGAATTGAAAATGATGGTGGGTTATTTCATATTAGGCGGAATTATAATTGTTTTATGCATTGGGATCATTATTTGGCTCATTCTTAAAATTTCAAAATCTTCGAAAAAAAATTATATACCCCAAAGAGCTATAACTTTTAGGTGTGTTGACGGTCATATTGTTAAATCAAAAGGAGAATTGATAATCGATAATCTCCTCCTTCATCTTAATATTAAACATGAATATGAAAATACTATAAAAATAAGGGGCAAAAATGTTAAATACGATTGGTATCTGCCAGACTACAACGTTTATATAGAGTATTGGGGATATTATGGTAAAAAATATATGAAAAGAAAACAAGAAAAACTTGATCTGTATCGAAAAGGAAGACTTAAGTTAATTTCTATCGAAGATGAAATGCTTGAAGATATTCATTCAAATTTAAAAATTGAATTAAAAAAACTAACTCGATATAATGAAAAGAAAGTGAGTAATAAGTACTGCCCTAATTGTGGTGTAGAATTAGATAAGCGATTTTCAAAAGGCTATTTTAAATATAAATTAAAAGTATAAATCTTTTTAAGTGACAAATATCTCCAAGCTAATTACGTCTATGGATTTATGAGCCTTAAAAGGAGTATGCTTATTTTTTCATCTTTGGTTTTATAACTACCAATCATTAACTCTTTTTTTCATTTTTTTATTCTATTTAATAAATTCGATGCATCCAATGAAAACATTAGACGACGCCGATTTGGTTCAAGCTTGCTTATAACTCTACAAGCTTTAGCTGTAAGTGCGGTTAATTTGTTTAATCTATCTTGATAAACATCATCTGAAAGCTCCATAAATTTCAAACAATCATAAAAACAAAATTCGACACAATGAGGCGAACCTCCACATAAGTCACACTTAAAAATCATAGAGTCCTTAAGATATTCAATCGCACCAAAGGGACAAGCGACAACACATTGATGGCAACCAATACACTTTTCTTTATTTACATTAACCACGGGGTCACCTTGAGGAGTTTCAGTTTTATAAATTGCCTCAACCGAGCAAACTTTTATACACATCGGATCATCACATTGTAAACAAACTGTCGGTCTAGACCATCCTTCAAGTTCATTCGAAACAACTCGAATTCTTGAATGAGATGGAATATATTGACCTTCCTTTGAACTAGAACATGCCAATTCGCATAAATGGCATCCTACACAGTTTTCAGATTGAATTACCAAAACTCTTTTACCCATAATTATTTTTCACTTTAACCTCCTGTGATCTGTGTGGTTATTATCATTTCATCTCTATCCTTCAATACTGTTTGAAATTTGTTTGGCATAGAAAGGACATTACGACCATTGATTAGAATTGAAAGGTCTTTCCTAAAATTTCCTTCGTTATACAGCTCCTCTGTTACATGATTTCCATATTTATTCACTAATAAATTGAGTACCTCTTGGACTGATAGATCTTTACCTTCGATAATCTCATGAGTCGATGGTAAAAGCTGATCTAAGATTCCAACTGTTTTAATTGTAATTTTCAATATAAGCTTTTACCTCCATTATCAATCTAAATAATTATTTTTGGTTCATTATCATAATCAAATTGATTAAGCAATTCTGGTGTTGGTATTCCTTTATTGTCCCATCCACGAGAAATATAATATTCTGATCTCATTTTTAAAAAATTCTCTTCACCAATAACTTTTCCTGCTCCTGGACCATCTGGAAGATTTTCCTCTAATATACGCTTAGGTAATATGTCATCTTTATCAGTAAAACCTTCCCGAATGTTAATACGCCTAATAAGCGTTTCAATAATTTCTACACGTGTATTAAGATCCTCTTCTGTATAGTCCGATCCAATAACAACATTTAGATATCTAGCCAAATCTTTCATTCTAAGACCCATTCTTGGTCCTAGCATATCGCACAGTATAAGTGTGTGTAATATACACCTAGCATTCATCAAATTCCTTACAATTTCTGCTTTTCTTTCAATAGTGAATGGATTTACACCTCCTAAGATTTCTACTGATGGCGGCCACGCCCTTCGGTGACAAGCGCCCCTTGGTGTAACAGAATATGTAATCGCTGAACCCCATCCTGCTCTGGGATCATAGGCAGGCATTTCCAATCCTTTAGAGTGCATGGCAAATTCGTCACTGTTTTTTCCTAACTTAATTGACATTTCTTTTACTCCTTGAGCACAAAATGCTCCAAAACCCTCTTTATAAGCTATAAGTCTTAATAGTTCAATAACTGCTAAATAATTACCAAACTTTAGTTCTAATCCTCCAGTTTCTTCTTTTGATAGAAGTCCTCGTTCATAACATTCCATCACAAATCCAATTACAACACCTGCAGAAATTGTATCCATACCTAAATCATCACATAGATAATTTGCCTTCATTATCGCCGGTAAATAATCAATTTCTAAATTAGCTCCTAACATCGCAAGAGTTTCATATTCAGGTCCTTCTAATAGTAATCCTTTAAATATACCCTCGTTAACTTTAGTTATATTCGAACATCCTGCAGGACATGCATAACAAGCACGATCTGATACTTTCACATTAATTACTGCATCTTTATCTATAGTTCCGATACTCTTGTTAAATTGCCCCTTAGAGAAATTTCGAGTAGGAAGCATTCCTGCAGCGTTTGTAATACTTATTGTCATTGGAGTCATATGTCTTTGTCTAATCCTTTTACGATGCTTGATGACAAATTCTCTAAGAGTATTTAAATCAGCGCATTGAATTCCACCAGTTCCTTTAATAGCGATTCCTTTAAGATTTTTTGACCCCATTACAGCACCTGCACCCCCACGACCAGCTTTTCGAAAAAAATCACTTCCTACACAGGCAAATGGAAGTAAATTTTCCCCTGCGGGGCCAATTGTTAGAGTACCACATCCAGCGTCAAATTTCTCTTTCATAAATCTTTCTGTTTCAAAAGCACCTTTACCCCATAAATTGTTCGCATCTAAAAATTCTACCTTATTATCCTTTATACATAATAAAATGGGATTCTTAGCTTTACTGGTAATAATTAACCCATCATATCCAGCAAATTTTAGTTCTGAAGCTACTTTTCCACTCGAATATGATTCTAACCAGCCACCACTAGCGGGAGATTTAGTAATGATAAGATGTTTTCCTGCTCCTGGGGCAATTGTGCCGCTTAAGGGCCCTGTAAGTATTATAAAGATATTTTTCTCCCCAACCGGATCTATTTTAGGTGGAATTAGATCCCAAAAAAGCTTAGCTCCAAGACCTCGACCGCCAATATATTTATTTAAAATCTCTTCTGGGAGATCTAGCGTTTTAAAAGACTCATGACCAAGATCTACACAGAGAAGTTTACCTTTATAACCACCAAGCATTTCTATTGCGAAATTTTTCTTTAAATAATATTCTTTCTTCCTTTCCAAATAAATATTTTTAAACAAAAGAAGTGATGATTCCCGTTAAAATGTATTCAAATAAATAGTTTCTATTGAATCAAGTAAATGCATTGTCAATTATTTTCCGTTCCATGTTCATATTCTCTAGATCAACCAAAACATAGCTTAGATAATTTTTATTTTGTTGAGATTGTCCCGGTTGGATACATATCGTTTTCCCAACTTGAGAATACCATTTACCCGAAACATCAGGAGATTCGTGGATATGACCATGAAACGAGAGTTTTGGTTGATGTTTTTTAAGAAATTCATATTCAGCTTTTGATCCTACCTTTAGACCACTAAAGGTAATATCAAGATCTAAATTGGAAGGTGGGCTATGAAATATGTATATTGTATTGCTCATATCAAAAGGTTTTACCAAAGCATTAAGCTCATCTTCAATTGTAGGAAGATTTTCAATATATGACACCCAATTTTCAATTTTATTCCATCCATTTGATATAGAAAGATATTGTTTCCCAAATTGCTTAGGTAATTCAAAATCCTTTGTATCTTTTCGTGCTCTATCTTTTAATCCAAAAGGTAAGTCTGGAATCCAATTCATTCCAATAAATTCATATTTACTCCCGTCAATTCGAAATTTCTTTTGAGCCATGTTAAATACATAAGAATACTTATTGCATGTTTTTTGAAATAGATCATCAAATATTCTCAAATCATCATTTCCTAACATGCCTAAGTAATATATCCCCTTAGATTCAAATTTTGAAAAATAATCGTCGAGAAAATCAGTAATAAACTTATTTTGATGCAATAAATTTCCTTTAAACGTGAGCATATCTCCACCATTTATCACCACATCTGGTTTTGATGAAGAAGCTATCTCATAAATTTTATTATGTTTCCACTCAATTCCGTGTATATCTGTTACGTACAATAATTTCATAATTCTTTTATTGGGTTGAATTTAAAATTAAAACTTATAATCAATTTTTAATTTTAGGATTTGAAGTAAATAAGATTTGATAACTTTACAAAATATGAATATATTATCAGATGAGAAATCTCACCCATCTAATTTAGCAGATTCAATTAATTGTAATAAATCTCGTGCAAGTTTTTTCATAATTGGAACATGGCCTTCTATTAAAATGTTGTCATTAATTATTATTGCTGGAGGTGTTATAATCCCCCTATTTTTTACAATATCAGTTGATTCAATATCCTCATAATTCACTTCGATTTTTTCTTTTAATTCAGGTATCGATACCCACATTCTTTCAATTATATTACGTGTTTTGCAACATTTAGCGCAAAAATTTTCTTCTTCACCTTTTAATAAAACGTGCATAACTAGCTTAGATATTATTTATCACTATATCCATAATTTTTGATTACAAATTAAAATATAAAATATTTTAGCTAATAAATGATTTTTGAAATAAATCTCTTGAAATTATTTTTCTTTCTAATAATAGAGGTGTGCAGTAACATTATACTCTGATAATACAATTTTGAGCACAATAAAAGAAAATATAAATTTGCTTTTATTGAAAAGATTTTAAAGAACTTACTGAAAATGATATTTCATAATATAGTAAATAAAGAAAATGTTAGTTTTTGTTAATTTCATGAACAACTATAAAAGCAAGACCATGTCCTTAATTGCTCTGCTTACTAAATAGAGTTGAATATTTCGAGCACCTCCAATTATTTCCTGAACTTTTGCGACTTCTAAAGCTTTATCAATTCGTAAGTTATCTGTAAAGGCAATACCTCCACATAATTGTTGAGTTTCATAAGATATTTTATGGGCTAAATGTGAAGCTAGATATTTTGTACCTGAACTAAAAGATGCATTATACTTAATGAATTTTTGTTCATCGAAGTGATTTCGTTCAATGGTTTTAGTATACTCCGAAGCTGATTTAAATCCGAGTTCTGTAGCAGCCATAAGTTCAGTAAAATTTTGAGTTTGAGGAAAGGAAACTCCTTGAAAGTCATATAGAGGTCGACCAAATTGAGTTCTTAAATTAGTATAAATAAGACCTGTAACCGCTGTTAACCATGCAATCCCTAGACTCGATCCAATGATAGAACATCTTTCTGCCACAAGCCCAGAAAAAAGATTTTTATACCCTTGACCTTTATCTCCAAGTACATTTTTTTTAGGGATTTTCACAGAATTAAAAAGTGTCTGCCCAATTTGTACACGTGGAACAGATTGAACACCAAGTCTATTAGTTATCAATCCTTCATACCCTCTTTCAGCGATTGCTTGATACATTGTTGCTCGTGGATCTAAAACATCTGAAACACCATATACTATAAAATAGTCTGCTACTGGACCATTTGTCGTATATAATTTTTCTCCAGTGAAAAGCACATGATCTCCCTTATCTTCGACTTTTGTCTCCATATTGACCGCGTCAGAACCACGTTTTCTTTCTGTAATGCAAATACAGCCAATCTTTTTTCCTGTGATTATTTCATTTAATATTTCAGAAATTCGGTCACCCTTACCAAATAGGAATAATGGATTGGCAAATATTACTCCAGTGACCACCCTAGCTAAATCTAATTCAGGATCAACAATCGAAGTAGCCATTGCTAAAAGCATTTCATAACGCATATTATACCATTCTAAATCTCCATGTGGATTTAATCTCTGGATATAGTTTTTCTTGCCTAGTATTGGAAAAAGCTCGTAAACTTCTTCACTTAAATTTATTTTAGGTTCAATTTCTTTGAGGAGAAATTGCTCCAGTTCCTCCAAAAAAGTTCGTTCTTCTTCCGTTATAAGTGGAAAAATGAAATTATTGAAAATCTTATAGATATTTTCTGTACGCAGTTTTTGCTTTATCTCTTCATCTAAGATATCAACGCCCGTAATCTTTTTCATTTATAAATCAACTTCTATTTAAATTTATTTAAGATATAAAAAATTCTAGTAGAAATAAAATAATTCATTTAATCATTTCTCCTTTAAAAACTATTAAAATCAAGATTATATCGTTGCTTTTACCAAAATTGAATAAAAAAAATGCGAATTAAATTTAGTTTTAATCTCGGGGATGATGAATCATCATCATTAGAAAAGCAAATTTTCACCACAATTTTTATTAAAATTATACTAAGCCAGTAATTTTATAACCTAGTAATTGTACTATTTAATAAGGTTCCTAATTAATTAATTGATATAAAATGATTCAAGAAAATAATGAAAAGATTGTAAAACAAGGCTTATTTATGGAAGTTTTTCATTTAGTAAAAAAAATTGAAAAACAATTCAATCATATTGAACGAGAACTGCTACAAAAACAACCAAGGATAGATAAGAAATCTATCACTCCACCTCAATTATTTGTATTACGTGTATTATGGATAGAAGATGGTTTTCCATTGAAGCATTTAGCAACTGCTGCTAGGTGCTCTCGTTCCACCATGACAGGAGTAGTTGATACAATGGTAAAAAATGGATTAGTTTCTCGAGTTCCAAACCCTAGAGATGGGCGTAGCACATTAGTTAAACTTACCACTTTGGGAAGGAACCTAAGACATTATACACTTCCGTTAGATGAATATATGATAACTCACTGTAAGAATATTAGCCAAGAAGAGCTTCAAATGTTAACTTTACTTTTAAAAAAATTCTCAAATTCTTTCGAAAATTAAGGAGAACATTATACAATTCAATTAGCTTGGTTAACAAAAATAGTACAGCTTAATTTAACAAAGTTTGGATTTGAAAAGATTTTAATACGGTACCGTATTATTTTCTAATTAATATTAAAATTTTTTAAAATTAAATGAATTCTGGTGAGATTTTGTTATATGAAAAATGAAATTACCAATACGATGAAAAAATCAGAGTTAACTAAGGAAGAATTAAAGAAAATTTTAGCAAAGACAGAAGATAGTGACCCAAAACTGGATCATTACAGAGCTTATAGAACTTTAATGAATGAAACTCGAAGAGAGCTTTTAAAGTTCATTGGTTATGAAATAAGGAGTATAGATGAAATTAAAAAAGAGTTTAATTTAGAAGATGACCAACTCAACTTTCATTTATCAATGTTAAGTCAAAGTCTTTTTATTATAGAATCTCATAAAGGATGGAAATCTACACCAAGAGGTATAGGATTCCTAAATAATGCGAAAATGGGAGAATAATAAATGAGGTCATAATTTATGGATTTGAAAGAAGTAAAAAAGCTATTAGGAATTGAATTTAGCTTAATATATGATGCTGTTAATCCTATAATTAAGAATTTGAATTTAGATAAAGATTCGAAGATTTTAGATGTAGGAACAGGAAGTGGTCGAATGGCTATTACTTTAGCTTTTAATGGATTTTCTATACTTACTGGAGAACCTGATGATGATATATCCGAGTATGCCAAGAGAGATTGGCTAAAAAATGCAAAAAAAGTTAATGTAGATCATTTAATTACTTTTACGCCATTTCATGCTGAAAAAATGCCATTTAATGACGAAGAATTCGATGCTGTATTTATTATGGGTGCTCTTCACCACATTGATAATAAAAAAGCAGCATTGGAAGAATCAGTTCGAGTAATCAAATCAGGTGGAGTAATTTGTGTAATAGAACCATCAAAAAAAATGCTTCATTTCATAAAGAAAGAGATACCTACTCATCCAGATATTGTTGATCCACGAGATTTTGCTGTTAACTTATCAGTAGAATATATTAAAGGAGAATTTTTCAACTCTTTTATTATAAAAAAGCAATAAAATGTTTTAATAGAATTACGTTAGATGAATTTACTTCAAAGAAAAATATAAAGAATTGAATATGCCAGAACATGAATATTATGAGATAGTTAGACAAAAGTTAAAATTAGGACCATTTTTTACTCCTAAACATGAACTAGTGTTTAAAATGATGAAGATTTTGTGGAATGAAGAAGAAATAAAAATGCTATCTTATTTTGATAGTGCTGATAAATTAATTTCTCTAAAAAAATTAGAACAAAAATCAAATATCCCAAAAAATGAAATTAAAAAGATCTTGGTTAGATCAGTAAAGAATGGAACAATTATCAAAATTAGGAATAATTATGGGTTAAAACCAATTACGCCAGGTGTGTTTGAGAAATATTATATAACCCGGAAAGATTCTAAAGAGAATCAAATCAAGTTGGCTAAACTTTTCAGTAAATATCATGATGAAATTATATCATTACAATTTATTGAGTCAAATGTTAAAATGTTTCGACCTTTACTTCCATATGGAGCTAGAGAAAAGTTAATTAGAGTTGATGAAGCGGTAGAGGTTCCAAAATCACAAGTCCTCCCTTATGAATTAGTGGAATTTTTAATAAATAAAAATGATATTTTTGTTACAGTTCCCTGCTATTGTCGTCTAGTAGGAGAATATTCAGGAAATCCTTGTAAAGTCGCACCAAAAGAGCTTGGTTGTTTATATGCAGGATATGCTGCTCAATATTTTATAGATACGGGAGTGGGGAGACAAATTACTAAAGAAGAGGCTATTGAACTTATTAAAAAAGCAGAAGAAGCCGGACTTGTCCATACCACCATGGCAGATAACAGTGCGGCATGTTCTTTATTTATTTGTAATTGCTGTAGTTGCCATTGTGTATTATTGCATCCTACAAAACAACATCGACTTAGAACTGTTAGCAAAAGCAATTTTTTTCCAAAAATAGACAAAAAACTATGTATTAGCTGTGAAACCTGTTTAGAAAAATGCCAAATGAGTGCGATATTTCATCACTGGCCGAACGAATCAGATTTATCAGATGAATATATGATTGTATGGGAAGAATATTGCATAGGATGTGGCGTTTGCGCTTCAAATTGCAATCAAAATGCAATCAAAATGATAAAAATCAGAGATGATGATTATTCGAAAATGATAAAATTTGATAATAAACATTTGCTTGAACTTTTTATTTAAATTTAAAAATTGATTATAAACCATTCATAATTTATCAATTATTTTCATTATTTTTATGAATTCATTCCCACCTCTTATAAATTCGTAATCTACTCTTTCAATTGATTTTTTATAATCCTCAAAATCGGGATCGTTTAAAAAATCTTGAACAAATGTAGATCTCCTCCCATATAGGTTTACAAGAGGAAATATGCGAATTTCTTTCGAACAAATTCTAAGCATCTCATTTATTGTTTCTTTATGAAAAGAATAGTCAAAAATATGATCGTAGAGAAATAATAAGTGAGATGAGATTATAATATCAAATTGATTACTTTTAAATGTAGTCTTCGGCATTTTTTCTGAGATATATAGTTTACTCTTATTTTCTCTATAATGCTTAATAAATACCTTATATGCTTTTTCCCTCTGTTTCTTTAAATCATCTTTACTACGAAATATATCCCATATATACAAATGCTCTACGCCATTAAGTTCTTTAATTATCAACTCTAAATCTTTTGAACATTTTACTTCAAGAGAACTCGCATTATAATCATAAATTGGATCCATTACTATGACATCCATTCCTTTTTTCGAAGCTTCAGCACAAAAAGAACTGACTCCAGATCCTACATCCAATATCTTAACATTATTTGATTTAAAATCACTAAGTCTGAATATTTTTTCATATTCCTCAAATGTCCTCCCGATTAGGGCTACTTTATCCAAATTAATCCTTTCTTTTGTCCGTGTCACTTTTTGGCTTTTCAAAGGATTTCTCATCTATTTTACTCCCCCATAAACGGCAAAATAGTAGCATTTCCAAATCACGTCAACACATTTAAAACCAATATTGTCAAGCCACTTTAGCTGGTTGAAAAGTATGGCAGGACTGTCTTCTCGATAGTGATCTACTAGAATATTCTCAATATCCTTCAGAGAATAATTTTTTTTCAAAAATGTCTTCCATTCTTTTATATACACTTCTTGTAAATAATTATCTGAGCTTCGAATATTATCCAAATTGTAGAACACACCGTCTTGGTTAAGAGCATTATATATTTTCCTATAAAATTTAATCTTATCCTCATCAGACCTAAGATGATGTAAAGCTAATGATGATAATATTACATCATACTGCGTATTAAAAGAAAGTGAATTAAAATCGTCTATAAGAAACTCGATGTTCTTAAAGCCTGAAAGTTTCTTTTTAGCTAACTCTATCATATTCTCTGATATATCAATTGATGTTAATTTAGAATTTGGAAAGTATACTTTTATCAATTTTGAGAGATTTCCCGTGCCAGCGCCCAAATCAACAATTTTAATTGGTTGGTGCTTTTTGAATGGAATAGAATTTATCAATGCCATTAACATTTCATTATAATAGGGAACTACTTTGGGAATAAAATTATCATATGCAAAAGAAATTCCTTCAAAATGATTCTTAATTTTTTCATTTATGCTTTTTGTATTGAATTTCTCTAAATACTGAAGCTTGACATTATCATTCAATTCTTCGGTTTTGAATATCTTATACCCAAGTTTTTGATAAAGATACAGATTTTTTTCGCTCTTAAATCCAGTAAACAACTCATATCTGTCAACATAACTAAAAATATTTTCAACTTTTCTAAGAAGTAAAGTACCTATTCCTTGGTTTTGGTATTTTGGATGAACTATTAATTTTCCTATAAAACATGTACCCTTTTCTCGATATGCTCTCACTGACCCAATTATTTTATAATTTTCTAATGCTTTGAGAAATGTAGTTTTTAAAGACTCCTGTCTAACCTCTTCAATTGTTTGATGTAATGGTGGGATACTATAATCATTGTAGATTTCTGCTTCGCTTTGATAAGCAATTTTTTGAAGTTGAAGAATTTCTTCTAAATCCTTTTGTTTCGCTTTTTTAATTTCAATGAATGTATTTCTACTCATTATTTTTTCTCCTCATTTTTTATCCAATCTATAATATTGATTTTCTCTTAGTTTTCTCTAACTTTTGATTACTTATACCTATAAATTATATAATTTATTAAGAGAATTAGAATTTCTTAAAGCTAGAAAAGATCTTTTGCTTGATAAAAGAATCTCTTTAACCCTTAAAAAATTATCAGAAATTCTAATAATGAAACCATTGAGCACGTTCTATGCGTGCCAATGTAATGCCCAAAACCAATTAATGAAAGATTTTGTTAGGCTTAAGTTTTTTCTAATTGCTGTCATTTTTCATTCAAAAGGTTTTGTTAATTATACAATTGTAAGTATAAATTCATATTTATATTTTTTTAAATTCCTTTAATAAACAAATTGATAATCCCAATATTAACAAATTATGACTATAAAAAGTTCTTTTATAATTATATTTTGGATAATGTAAACCAATTGAGTTTTTTGATTTTCTTGAATTACTTTTTAATATGCCCATTTTCTCTAAACCAGTTAATTGCCTTTTCAATTGTTTTTTTGATAGGTGTCTGCTTTAAACCTAATTCATTTATAGCTTTAGAACAATCAAAATGTTCACCCATATTTCCTAAGCGTACTTGAGATACTGAAACTATAGGGGGTTTCTTTGTAATACGGGATCCTACCTGAAATAAGTATCCAACTAACAATGCAAGTCTGTAAGGGATCTTCCTCTTTGGTGGTTTGACTCCGCCAATTTCTGCAATTAATTTGAAAAAATCTCCTACAAACAAATTTTCATTGCCAAAGAGATATCTTTCACCAATTCTACCCTTCTGAGCAGCTTGTATTTGTCCACGTGCTACATCTTCAACATCAATAACATTAATAGCACCTTCAATATACCCTGGCATATCCCCATTAACAATATCGACAATCAGTGCCCCAGAAGGCGTCGGCTTAATATCTCTTACCCCAATGACCAGAGTTGGATTTACTATTACTAAAGGAAGTCCTTTCTCGCAAATTTTTTTTGCTTCAATCTCAGCAAGGTATTTTGAAATCGCATAATGATCCCCTGCCTCCCATCCGTTGAATTCAGCATCCTCGTTAACA
>JBHLNK010000147.1:0-5269 GCA_048941625.1 Promethearchaeota archaeon
TTAAATTTATAAATAAATATATTGAGGAGGAGCGGATCTATGGAATTATTGATCAAAAAAGTCAAATGTTTTACTATATCTCCTCTGAGATGCGTGAAAATATATTATCAAAATTTCAAAATGAGGGAATAATTAAGGTTGCTGATTTAGGAGTAATGCTAGATATGAGTTCTGAGATTGCACTAAAAGTAATTTATAAATTACTTAATCAATTCCAAATTAAAGGTTCATTTTCATTAGATAAAGAAATGTACTATACTCAACAGTATATTTTAGATAATTTAATAAAAGAAATAAAAACAAAAGGCAGAGTTTCTTTAAAGAACCTTGCTAACAAATTTAATATCCCTAAAGATCTTGTTAAATCATTCTGTGTTAATTTGATGAGAGCAAAAGCAGTAAATGGTTTTTTTGCTGATCGTGGAAACGAAATTATTACTGCAGATCAAATTTATAAAGATATTAAAGATTATTCTAAAGAAGTTGGATTATTTGAACTCTCAAAACTTGCAACAAAATTGAAAATTGCAGTAGAATTAGCACGAAAAAGTCTTCATGAAATGATTAAAACTGGTGAAATTAAAGGGATTTTCACCCAAAGAAGAGAATTCATGACAAATAAATTTATGGAGAAAAAGATTAGAGAAATTGCGAGAGCTTATAGAACAATGCCTTTAAGAGAATTATCAAACAGATTGGGGGTTACTGAATCAAGCATAGAAGAAAATTTAGCTCAGATCATTTCCCGCGGAGATATTGATGGTTATATTGATATGGCTAAAAAAACATTTGTTGCATATAGTGTTCCGATGGAAGGAGGAGCTAGCAAAAAGACTCAAGAAACGATTGAAGCTACAGACGGAGGTAAGATTGAAGTTGTTCGTGATTATGATTTCATAGGTGGACAATTGCACTTTAAAGTAGCAGTACGAAATAAGACTAATATGGCAATAAATACTGTAAAAGTTATTTTAGATGTTCCATCGAGTTACAAAATAAAAAGTCCACTGATCAACATACCCGTCATTGAAGCAAAGAATTCGAGAGGAGTTGACTTCTACTTGGAACCAAAAGAATGTGGAATTTCTTCAATTGGGGGAGATGTTATATATAAAACAGCTTCGGGAGAAAAAAGAACAGTCCATATACGAAAAAAAGAAGTTCAGATAAAATGCCCCTTAGTCGTTTCATGTTTGGCAACAATTGAAGATATTCAGATCGCGATTGCAGATCTTCCTAATGATGCTCGAGCATTTTTAATAGCAGATTTGGATCCAAGATTGGCTTTTAGAGCAGCAGTAAGAACAATAAAACGGTTTGAAGTAAGCACTGTAACTTCACATGAGGGAAATGATGCAAAAGGAAAGTATGAAGCTGAAAGTTGGCACTGTTCGGAAGCGAAAATTGGTGGTGGAAGGATTGTCACAAGAGTTTACGTTTCTGAGTCTAATCAATCATTAGAAGTTAGAGTATGGTGTAACCATGCCGGTCAATTGACAGGATTCTTAGCTAAGATTATTGAACTCCTATTTGAGGAAATTAATCTTATCCGTAAGATAAAATCAGAAGAGAGAGAAAAGACAATAGACGTAATGGCAATAACTCAAAATCTTGCAGAAATTTCTGATTATTGTATGTTAAGATGGAAAGCCCAAAACATTCGAACAAAGTTACATGATACTTTTGTAAGATTGAGAAAAATCTTAGGAGATAAAGAAGCAATTCTTGGACGGATAGAATATTGGTTAACCCAATTAAATAGTTACGGTAAAGATGATAAGATTAATGATGAAGACGCGGATAAACTGGTTAATGACGTCGAAAATTTTAAAAATGTTATCGCAAGATCAATTAAATTATAAGCTTATTTTTAGTAAAAAAAATTTATAAATTTAAGAAACTATATTTATTATTAAAATAATAAAAGTTAGATTACTTTGCCTATAGTATCAATTTCATTGAATGAAAGTCTTAAAAAATTCATAAATAAACTTGTCTCAAAAAATCAATATGAAAATAAATCAAAATTAATTAGAGATGCTCTTCTACGTCTAATGTCAACAGAAGATATCTCAGCAGTACTGGATAGTTCAAGTGATTTAATTCCAATTTCAAAAAATATAATTGGTAATATGATAATTGTTGCACCTAATGAATTTAATGTCCAAAAAAAATTGAATAGAATTGAAAATGAATATCAGGATAAAATAGTAAGTAAAAATCAAAATTTTATAAATCAAAATTTTATCACTTTTATGGTATTTGAAGGAAATCTTCAAGAATTCCAAAAACTTGTTGTTGAAATAAATAGCATTGAAGAAATCAAGAATTTCAGGTATTTAATTATAAATTAAGAGTCTTATCATTTTCTCTTTCACCTGAAATTAGAAAATTATTATATTTAACTACAAATCTACTTAAGTGATATTAAATGGGAAAAAATAAATATGGCAAAGGTTATCAGAAGTCTTCTCAATCAAAGGGAGGATCTTCTAAAAAAATAGGAGCCCCAATTCGAGGAGGAAAAATTAAAGCGAGTCATATATTAGTTGAGAAGCATAGTAAAGCTCAGGAGATTTATGAAGATTTACTAGCTGGTGGAAATTTTGAAAGAATGGCAACAATTTATTCAACTTGTCCAAGTAAGAAACGTGGAGGAAACTTAGGTGAATTCACTAAAGCTGATATGGTTCTTGAATTTTGGAACGCAAGTACTAAGTTGCAAATTGGAGAGATTTCCCAACCTGTAAAATCTAAATATGGTTACCATATAATTAAACGTACTGGATAAAATTGAAAAATAAGTAGAAGAGATTATTATTTATTTACTCTTAAACTGATTTATTCGGTTTTCTTCTAATTTAAGGTATTCTGGCTTAATCCTTGTGACTCTTTTTACTATTTTTGCTTGCAAGTCTAAAATAACATTATTTTTCTGCTCGGAAGGTATTTTTATAGTATATTTATAAATAGGTTCCTCGATTTCTGATGGTTCAGGTTGAGATTTTATGAATGATATATCTTTAGTTTGCTTAAAATTAAGTTCCAACTCAATTTCGTTATCCAATTTATTTTCAATAGTAATTTTCCTCGTAATTTTATCAAGTCGAGTTCTTACTTCAATATGCTCTTTAGGATCTCGAGCATCTTCATAAGTGACTTTATCTTCACCTTCAGAAACGTTTACAATATCATCATCTACAGTAATATCTGAATCAATTAGTTCTTCTGAAATTATCTTATTTCCAATAGTAGCTGAAGTAGATAAGAATAAGAAAGGTAAACCTCCTTTATATAATGTGATCGGCGAATTTGCGGGAATTTCTTTCGGATCTCCTTCTTTATTAAGAATATATTTAACTAAAACATCCCAAGTTATCTTATTATAAACTACTGAATTGGTGTTATATTCTACAGCAATTTTACGCTCAATATTTAACGTACAGTTTGACTTAAACCAATTCAATTTAATTTTTTTCCTAGTTGGTACATTTGCTTTCACTTTTTCTCACCTTATAACATTAAATTTTTCATTCTTTGGGTTCTTTTTTGTCTCGAAAGGTTTGATATTGCTTGTTGAGCCATAACTTCTTCCCCTTCATATACATTATCATACTGAATTTCCATATCAGTATCGGGTAATTCAAATATTGCAAATCCTAATTCTACATTTTCATAAGAAAATCCAGTTTGATTATCAACAATTAGAAATCCTTCAATTTCAGCATTTTTCCCATCATTTTTAATATCTACTTGTAATGACGTTTGCCACTTCATACGTAAATCAGCAATGAAATATTTGATTTTTACTACTACTTCTCCCTCTTTAGTAGCATTTATTATAAATTCAAAAACTCCTTTCATATCCGCATATGTCCTATATGAGCTCGCTTCACAGATGTTAGAAACTTTTTCCCTTAATTCACGTGTAAAATCAATTGCATAGGAAATTATACTTGTTGCTGCTGACTTTTCTCTATCTATAATTTGCTGAGATGTATTTTTATCGGGAAGAGAAACAATGGTTTGTTGTAGAGTTATTGAATCCTTATCACTAGGGGAAATAAATTCTAATTGAATATCTGCAGAATTAGGATCAAAAGAAGCAGGTACATTAGCGATTTCATATTTATTTAATCCTTGATTTAAGGAGAGTTTGATTTGCCTTTCAACAATACCACCGCCTCCATTAAAAATAATCAATTTATTTACTTTCGGGTCAATTAACATGTAAATCATTTTTAAAATTTTGATATAAAAGATAAGGAAATTTCTATATATAAATGTTGTAAACAACATTTAAAGATTTAATAAACGGAAATCCATAATCCCCTGTGGGGATAATCCTCCAATGACTATGATCTGTTTATTGGAATCATTTTGATTTATAGTCAATATTAGTAAAAAGTATCCTAGTCCTTCACATAGGATAATCATCTAATAACTATAATTTTCTTATTAGAATCATTTTTTTAGGATATTCTTTTTAGATTTTTTTTATATTTTCTCTCTCTCTCCGATGGGACCAGCAATGAGAATACAACGGATGTGATAAAGGATAATAATGCGATAATGTACAAAAATGTCGCGGGAATTCTTAAAAAGTCAAAAGTCATATAACCTCAAGCTATACTGTAAGAATCTAAATGAAGAACTATACCTACTATAGATGAAATAATTGTTATAATTATCAAGGTTGCTAGTATTAATCTTCTTCTCATGTGATTTCTCGCCATTATATGTTTTTTTGAATTAAATTAAATTGAGAATTTCTTGTATTTAAAACTTAATTGATTACAACCAATATATAAGAATAACTTGAAATATAAATTGGATTCTCTAGTTTTGTTTATCTGTTGGAACTAGTAAGGAATATACAATTAAAGTCAAAAAGGATACTAATGCGCAGATATATAATATTTTTGCTTGTAAAAGTAGCCCAATGTCTCCTGCGGTTATTATAGGTTGACCTCATACTGAGCCATATATTATTAAATTCGAAAATAACCCCAGAGAAAGCATATAACCGTTATTATAAAGAGTGGTGCTTGGATATTATATTTCTTTCTGATTCTCATTTCGCTTTATTTTTTTAATTTTTGATTTAGAATTAAATTAGGAGTTATTTAAAGCTTTCTTCAAAAAAAGGTTTTAGTTAGTTTATTTCAATAAAATAATAGCGGATAGCGGATTCGAACCGCTGTCTCGGGATTCAGAGTCCCAAATGCTTGACCTCTACACCAATCCGCTAAAATTGATTATTAATAAT
>JBHLNK010000002.1:0-81204 GCA_048941625.1 Promethearchaeota archaeon
TTTAACGTGTCAATGGCTATTATGATTGCACGAAATGGATTTTTGGATATAATTCGAATGGAATGAGAACCTTAATCGCTTTCGTTCTTTTTTTGATAATAGGGTCATTTACTACTATTTTTAACATTTCTCAAACTAATATTAATTCAAATGACATATTATCAAATGAAGAAATTAATGGAACTGATTTTTTCGATGATTCTTTTAACTATCTTGAAGTAGCGGATTACTCATCAAGTTATTCTAATACTGGTGGGGATGTCGATATTATTCTTCACCAATCATTAGTTAATACGTCTGAGTTTGAATTTTCAAATTTAGATAATTTCAATACTTTAATAGAAGCTTGTCCTTCAGGAGATTCTAATTTCAATTCTTCATATATTAAAATTGATATCAATCATATATATGCTCCTAATATAACTTTAGATATTGAAAGTAGTACTTCCAGTGGGAATACAGACCTTACAACTACTACTCCAGGTGCAACTCATTTTATTTCTAGAGGAAATGGCTATATTGAGAACGTTTCTGTTAAACTTACAAACATACATGCTACAAATGATGCTCCATGTCAATTAGTATTATATGCTTTCGATGGAACTAATAACAGACCAGCTGGAACAGATCAATTTGATTGGTATGCAAATCTAGGAACCTTTGACTTTCCTAATAATACTTATAGTGAATGGTATACTTTAACAGGAATTCATCAGTTTATTAATAATTCTGAAACTGATGATAATAAATGGTTCATTGGATTATTTGATAATAGTGCAGGTGCAGGTGACGGAGATATGTATTGGGACTACACTCGTGATGATAATCTTTATTCAGGTGATAATCTCGATGAGACAGACAGTTATCTATATAGTGCAGGAACATGGAACCTTCGTCAAGAATTACCAGCACCATTATCTTATATTGATTTTAATGTAAAAGTGGATTTAACTCCGTTAAATAATACACCAAAACCAACACAAGTGAATTTAACGGTTAATACTAAAGAAGTTACTGATATCGATTATCAATCAGGAAGTTGGGTTGAATTAACACCTCAAATAAATCCATCGGGTAATTTGCATTTTATTTTAGCAGCTGATTGGTGGGATGTTTCCTGCAATATTACAAATGTTCAAATAAATTATACAAAAACAGATCTAACAGCAACTACTGTATATGATATCCCTGGAAGTGGACAATCTCTTGATTGGAATTCTACTCTAGGATCAGTTAATAACTTTGATGCTAGATTAAGCAATTATGAAATTAATTTTACGGTTCCTTCAAAATGGGAAAATTTTAGTGCATTTGACGATGGAACTGATAAAACATCTGATATAATCCTTGGCCCAATCATTAATAACTACAGAAATTTACAAATATCAGATGCTGGTAATGGTGCCAATTGGTATATAACAGCTGAATCTGAAAATTTACTTGATACAATCCATACTTATGTGAGTGCTGTCGACCTATCTACAATGGATTACACAGACACAATAGACTTCGTAGCAAGTCTTACAGAGACTATTTCTGATGGTACTATTAACCTAAGCGTATATAGTCCGAGTTATAACTTAGATCATACAATAGAAGATAGTTCTATTACTCCAGGTTCAGATATCTCATTAGGATCTTGGAAGATATCTGATGATGTTACTGAATATGGCGTTTTTAAAATACAAGTGTGGTGGCACAACGATACTGCAGGAGGATTTTTAGAAAAAGATATTACTATTATGGCAGTCACAGATTTAGTTTTGTTATCTCCTCCTGTACGCCAAGATTATTTTCTTAATGATATTTTTAACATTACAGTTTTCTATAATGACACAGGATTAAACTCAGGTGACCAAGGAATTTCTGGAGCAACAATAAATACAAACACAACAACTTCATGGTTTGATGAGGGTAATGGTTATTATAATATTGAAGTAGATTGTAATGAGATTGATTATAGTTATGGATGGAATTATATTGGAATTGATGCTAGTAAAACTAATTACAATAGTGACTCAGTAACTTTCATATTCCATTTCAGGGAAAATACAACAATAACTCCATCAAATACCAAAGATTTCGGAAATGTAATTAGAGGTGACGTGGTACAATATGTATTTAACTATTCCGAGATATCAGGCTCTCCAATAACAGGAGCAGATCAGAATACTATACAATTAGATACTGGTTTTGGTCCAGCAGGATTGACTGAAATTGGAAATGGTAATTATTCAATTCAATTAGATACTAGTAACGTTGAGGCAACTGCTTTACCTTATGAATGTATTTTTAATATTACTGATATTGGAAAGGAAACTCAGATTATAACATTATTTTTAACAGTTGTTATATCTCAAACCGATATTATTATAATAGATTCAGATCCTTTTATAATAAAGAAAGATGGCTTAAATCAATCAGTCTTGTTTTACTTCAATGATACAGATAATAGTATCCCAGTTACGGGGCTTCCTGTAGATGATGTAAGGGTAACAGATAATCAAACAGGATTACCTAGAAATATATGGTTATATCCAAATGGCACTCCTGGATATTATATATTAAATATTTCTGTCGCAAGTTTAAATTCAGGTTGGATTGAATTAATGATAAATGTTACATTTGATCCAAATTATGCTACTAGTTTAGAGCCTGTAGTTTTTTATTTACGAGGAAATCTAACTCAAACTAATTTAATCTCTGTATCGGATCCTGGAGGAGAGGGAACACTAACAGGTATAAGTAATAATTATACATGTTTTATAGGAAGAGATCTCTTTATAGATTTTAATATTACCGATTCTGATAGTGGTGATGCATTAGTTACAGGGCTCGCTAATTCTTTCTTAGTAGAATATGTTGAAATCGGGAATCCTATAAATCAAGGGACACTCAGTGAATCTTTAGCAAATGTTACTTCTTCATATCAAGGAACAATAGGTAGTTCAGCTATAGTTGGTATAGGATCTTATGAAATTACAATAAGAATTTTCAAAACAAATTTTGAAACATCTCTACTAAATTTTAATGTAACCTTTAGACCATTGTATATTATAAATATATCAGTTGTGGATAAACCAGTTGAAATTACAGCAGGAGATTCATTTCGAATAACAATACAGATTAAATATAATAACGGTACTGATTGGTTATTTGTAGATGGAACTAATGTTCGAGTTGCAGCTAATTTTGATGGGTCACCGGGTACTCCAGGTACATGGAATCCTACCAATAGTACAGGAGAAGTGAGTTTTCAAATTTTAACTACTAATGCTGTCAGAAATATAACACTAACAATTGAAGTACAAAGCGCATACTATCATGAAGGGGATACGAAAGAAATCTATGATATCATAGTAAATGCTCCTGATCAAGGTTTAACTTTTGAAGATTTACTCCCCTACATTATTCTGATCGCTGCTGCTGTTGGATTAGCGGGTGCATCTTATGGTGTATATAGAGGTGTCGTGCTGCCTAAAAAACAGGAAAAATCTAGGGTTCTTACCGAGGTAAAAACTATTTTTGATGACGCGATAAATCTTGAACATATTTTAGTATTATACAAAGGAACAGGGACTTGTATTTACTTCAAATCTTTTGGTTCTGATCAAATTGATCCTGAGTTAATCTCAGGGTTTATCTCTGCAATAAGTAGCTTCGGAAAAGATTTAGTAAGTCAAGAAGATTTAAATGAGATTTCTTATGGTGATAAAATGTTGTTGCTTTCAGATGGTGCTCATATTAGAGTTGCATTGGTCTTAGGTAAAAAGGCATCCTTAATTCTACGACGAAGTCTAATGGAATTCATTAATAAATTTGAAAAGGTTTATGCAAATGAACTTCCTAACTGGAGAGGTCAATTAAATATATTTAGAGACGCTGGAACTTTAGTTGATGATGTTTTAAATACTTCAATTATTCTACCACATGAAATAACTTATGAACATTCTACTGCAAAAGCTCTAAAGAAAACACAATCCAGAGAAGCATTAAAAATTGCAAATAACCTAATGAAAGATTCAGAAAGAAATTTCTTCTTTATTGCCACATTATTAAAGGAAGCAACTGATAAAACAAAGCGAGATACAGCAGAAATTTTTATGGGTATAAAAGAATTGAGAGACAAAAAAATATTGATGCCAATAGAGATTGCAACTATTGAGGCCAAACCAATCTCTCAACAGGAGTTGAATTTAATTAACCAAAAAGTTTCGAGTTTGGTCAAGTTATCACCAGAAGAAAAACAGAAATTAGTTAATGACCTTGCTCAGATGGGCCCTGCTGAAAGAGAGGCATATTTTGCAAGTTTAGCTGAACGACACGAAATTATTTCAGCACCAGTAGAGGGTAAAGAAGGAGTAGCTGTAATTGAAAACGTCAAAGAAGCTAAGAAAGAAATCAAAAACCTTAGAAAGAATGCTCTAATAGCTAAAAAGGAGAAGGATTATGATAGATCCATAAAAATTTTCCAGAATGCATTAAAAATTACCACAAATTGGGACTTAGTAAAGGAAACCGAACAATTAGATGATGTAATACGCTTAACAAAAATCGAAGATCTTAAAAGTAAAATGATAGCTCTTGAAACAGAAGCTAAGTTAGCAGCTAAGAAAGAAAATTATAACGAAGCTGCTCAGAAGTATAAGATATCGTCAAAAATCGCATCGGAAATCTTTAAATTGGGAGAAGATTTAACAAAAGAAGTTAAAAGATTGTCAAATAAAGCAAAAGAATTTGAAAAATTAGTCTGATTTTTTCTTTTTATTTTTTTTATTTTTTTATAATTTTAGATTTTTACAAATAGATCTATGTTTGAGTAGGATAGATATTTAAATTAATGGTTTTTTTTTATCTATATAATAATTTTTTATTATTATTAGAATCCAAATTATCGAACATTCATTATGATATCAGGTTTTATAAAAAAGAAAAGAGATAAAAAGAAAAACAATACTGCTAATAAAGATACTCCAGAATCACAATCAGTTGTATTTAAAAAGGACACAATTCTTGATGATAATGAAAAGAAAATCGTAAGTGTAAAAAAAAATGGAAAGGTGGTAGCAAAATTTGAGGAAATACAAGAAAAGTCAAAAAACTCTAAAATCCAAACAATTGTCATTGAAAAAGAACAAGGAGTTGATTTTTCAATACTTGATTTAATGGACGATGAAACGATGATAATACCATTGAATATCAAAGATAAAATAGAAAGGATTATTTTAAAGATTCTTTATGAAGAAAAATTCGTTAAATCATTAAAAATTTTAACAGAAAAAGTTTTAGAAAAAACTAATGAAGAGAAAATTACTATTTCTGAAAAAAATATTAACAAAATTATTTACGAGTTGAATAAAGATGAAAAAATTTTATTTACTCAAACAGAAGGCTGGAAAATCAGAATTTAGTATCAACCTGTTTAATCTTAATGAAATCAATTAATCAGATATTCCATTTTCAGTTATGGAAAAAATTGCTTCTCCTTCTGGTAGATGAGGAGCATCAACAATCTTAGCAATACGTTGTTCACCCTTACCTTTTCTTAAGTAAAGTCGAATTGTTGAACCGTGAGCTACAACATTGCCTCCAGCAGCTTGTAAAGGATTTCCATAAAAAACATCAGGTTTAGCTTGTACTTGATTTGTGACGACAATTGCTAAATCTGGGTAAATATCACATAGTCTTAATAAATCGTGCAAATGGGAATTGATAGTTTGTTGACGATTTGCTAATGTTCCTCGACCTATATATTCACTCCGAAAATGCCCAATTAGTGAATCCACTACTATTAATTTAATATTTTGTTCTTTAATCAAATTTGCTGCTTCTTTAATTAGTAGAATTTGATGGTCTGAATTATAAGCTCTCCCAAATATAATGTTTTTTAATACTTTTTTATGATCCAAATCTAATCCTTCTGCCATCTGAATAATTCTTTCTGGTCTAAATGTACCTTCTGTATCGATATATAATGCTCTTCCTTCAACTCCTCCTTTTTCCTCTGGTAATTGTACATTTACACACAATTGGTGCATAATTTGAGTTTTTCCGGTCCTAAATTCACCAAAAAACTCAATTACGCTCCCTGTTTCTACACCCCCTCCTAATAAATCATCTAATTCTTGACTGCCAGTCGTTATTCGTGCTATATTTTTTCTAAATTCCCATACTACTTCAGCAGATTTAAAACCAATATTTAATTTTTCCATGGAGGATTTAACTAGCTTTGCAGTAGTTTTATCACCTAACCCACTCTCTTCTTTTATGATACTAGGCGGTGTAAAAGCTATTGATTCTAAACTTGAAAATCCGGCTTTTATAAGCTTATTTAATGTTGCTTCTCCTACTCCTGGTAGCTTTTTTACGGCATCTATACCTTCTTTTAGGCTTTTTTCATCATCAGATGTTTCATCATAGACTGACATTTCCTCATCATCAATATCGATTTCTTCATCAAACTGATCTATTTCCTCAAAACCTTCCTCTTCAATTTCATTAAAAGCTTCAACTAATTCTGCTTCAGTATCATAATCTTCATCAGGTAATTCTTCTAATTCATCCTCATAATTGGGCTCATCTTGGGATTGAAATTGAGCAAATTCGAGATGTTCTTTATAAATTTTCCCTTTAGTATGATTTCTTTTACACTCTTTGCAATAATAAGGGTCACCCATCTTAAAACCGTTATTATCTTCAACTTCTGTAGCTTTAGCCATAAGAGATCACATAAAATTAAAAATAAGTGTATTTTTTATAGGTACTTCTTTTTATGCATAATTATATGCATTTTTATTAGAGTCTCAACAGAGTTCCAATTTTCAAATTTATAAAGGAGGTATTAGACAGCAATAATCGACAAAATTCATAGAGTTAAAAAAATATAAATTATCAACTAAAATTTGAAATGTTTAAACAATAAAAACTTATGTTAATTATATAAATTTATTAATAAATTTAGGGATTAGAATTCTTATGACACTAAAAGTAAAGATTGAATATTATCCTAAACTAAATGATGAGATATTAGTAAATTCAGTAGATACTATTAAAAATAATAAAGAAAAATGGGATCAACCTTTTTTTTTTGACACAAAGACTTATTTAGATATTAATCAAATTAAACAGAAGACGGATGATCTTATAAAAGAGAATTTAAAAAACGTTATAGTTTTAGGTACAGGAGGTTCCATCCAGACACTGCTTGCTTTAAAACATTTGGCAAAAAGAAAAGTTTTTCCTGTTTCTAGTTCCAGAGCTGTAGAGTTAAAGGGTTGTTTAGATAAAACAACTCCAGAAAATTCTATTGTTATTCCAATATCAAGAGGAGGAGAAACATTGGATATCAATTCGACAATAGAGACTTTCTTTAAAAAAGGGTATAATTTTTTTGGTCTATCTTCAACTGGTACAATGTATGAGATTTTAAATAAAATTAATTGTCCAATTTTACAAGTTCCAAACCTATCAGGTCGATATGCTGGCTCTGTAACTAATGTAGGAATAGTACCTGCTTATATAGCTGGTATTGAAATAGAGGATTTCTTAAAAGGTTTAGAAGAAGGTTATAAAGTGTATTCAGAATTAGAAAAGAATCCTGCTATAACCTTAGCGACATTTCTGTACGAATTGTATAAAAAAGATTATAGAGTTGTTTTTTCAATGCCTTACTCGAAAAATTTAGAGGGAAGCGTTGGTTTATGGGTACAGGCTATATCAGAAAGTACTGGAAAAGACGGAAAAGGACTAATTGGTACTTATCAATCCGCTCCAATTTGTCAACATTCTGTTCTTGAATATTTATTAGGTGGTGTAAAAAATGTCGTTATATCCTCATTATGGATGGTTAAGAATGAATATCCTGATATAGATTTAAATTCAAGCATTCCATATATAAATAACAAAAGTGCTCAGACAATCGTGAACTATCAAGCAAATGCAACATTTCAAGCGTTAATTCAACAAAGTGTACCTTCAGTGCAAATATCAATCGATAATCCTTTTGCAAACAATATGGGGCAATTAATTGCTCTTGTATTATCGAGTGTATATTATCTTTGCTTATTATTAAATGTTAATTGGGCAAATAATCCAAAGGTAATTATAGGTAAAGAAATTTGTAATAATGCTCTTAAAGAAAATATATCTTTCGAGAAAGCGAAACAAAGTAGAGAGCAGGTGGCATCAGAAAAATTTAAAGGATTTTTTTGAATCAAATTTGATCATTATTTATTCGATTGACCTATAAATATATCATATAATATATTAATAGCTCTCTCACAGT
Organism: Promethearchaeota archaeon; assembly: GCA_048941625.1. Classification (GTDB taxonomy): domain Archaea; phylum Asgardarchaeota; class Lokiarchaeia; order Sigyniarchaeales; family SOKP01; genus Loki-b32. Next base: position 8,285 of record JBHLNK010000002.1, read on the forward strand.
TTTTTCTTTCGATTATTGCTGTGAAGTTTAGTTCTGAAGATCCTTGGGCTATAGCTAATATATTTATGTTATTATCACCTAATGTAGAAAACACTTTACCAGCAATTCCTGGAGTATGAAGTACTCCTGCACCAATAACAGCAACTAATGATATATCATTGTTGATTTTAATACTAAACCATTTTTTTCCAAATAGTTCTGAATTTCTCAAAAGAAAACTTACTTTCTTAGAATCTTCAAAATCAATACCAAATGTGATATTATTTTCTGAAGAGCTTTGTGATATAAAAACAATGTTAATTTTATTATCTCCCAAAAGTGAAAAAAGTTTTGAAGCGGTTCCAGGTAATGGCACCATTGTATCACTTTCTATTGTTACCATAGAGAGTTTATAAAGAGAGGTAATTGCTTTAATTATATTTCCATTCTTCACAATTTGATTTGTTATAGTTGTAAAATCTTTTGCTTTAGGGTCATTAAAATATCTAATTTCTGAAGGAACGTTTCCTTTTTCACTCACATCAAGACATAGCGGATGAAGTACTTTAGTTCCGAAAAAAGCAAGTTCCTTCGCTTCGACGTATGATATATTTTTTATAAGAGAAGTCTTTTGAGCAATTTTCGGATCTGCGTCTAATAATCCTTTTACATCTTTCCAATAAATTACTTTACAATCAAATGAAGACTGCAATGAATACCCCAATACAGCTGCTGTTAAATCACTACCACCTCTGCCTAATGTTGTAGTCTTCTTATCGTTTTTTGTAGAGCCAAAAAAACCCGTTATGCAAATTATTTCATTAGAATTGTTTTGTAATAAAGGGGTTAGTTTTTCAATAATTCTAAGTTTAGATTCTTCTAATAATGGTAGTGCTTTACTAAAATTATCATTTGTAATGATTAATTCATGGGATGATAAAAAAACACTTCTTATATCGATAGAATTCAGATAATGATTTAATATAAAAGTACTAAGCTTTTCACCATAAGAAATTATGAGATCTTGAATGTCTGGACTAGGGCGAATTAACTGAACAACTTTACCTAATTGAGTCAATTCATCTAAATTTTGATTCAGATAATCTATAACTTCCATATATTCTTCATGATCTGAACTAATAATTTGTTCAATTAACTTTCTATGAATATTATCAATATCTAACAGAATATTAGTACATTCTACCATTTCTGTACAAGATTTTTTATAAAATTCAAGAAGTTTATCGGTGACTCCTTTCATAGCAGAAGCTACAATTACAATTTTTGATTTAGTTTGATAATCTTTAATTATATTAGCAGTTTTTTCAAAAGTTTTAGCATCTTGAAGACAAGAACCACCAAATTTCATCACAATTAATTTTTTTTTATTTTGTGTCAATTAAATCAAATATATTATGTATTGATACTATTCAATTTTTTTATAATTTAGAAGATGACTTAAAACTTAAATGTTGATTTTAAAGTAGATATTAATCAAATTATTGCTATACCAAAAATTAAAAATCGGATTTAATTAAAACCAATCTATATTCCGCTGACAACAAAAAAAATAAGAAATATTTCATTTATTTATTAAGATGAAAAAAGTTGAATTACTTGCCCCAGCAAAGAATCTTAAAGCTATAAAAGCAGCACTACCTTATGCAGATTCGGTTTATTTTGGACTTAAAAATTTAAATATGAGGATGCGTGCTAAAAATTTGAATGTAAAAAATCTAAGTCAAGTGGTTAACTTTTGCCATACTAATGATTTAAAAGCTTATATAACTACAAATGTTTTAATATATGATAGTGAATTAAATCTACTTCGGGAAATATTAGAAGAGAGTAGAGCTGCAGGTGTTGATGCTGTTATTGTTCATGATTTAGCTGCTATTCAAATAGCAAAAGATTTGGACATCCCATTTCATATTTCTACCCAGTGTAATGTTTCTAATTCACTATCAGCAAGATTTTATGAAAAATTAGGTGCAAGCCGAATAATTCTGGCGAGAGAATTGTCTTTAGAAAAAATCAAGGAGATTAAGAGAAATTTAGCAAGGACAGAAATAGAAACCTTTATTCATGGAGCAATGTGTGCTTCAGTAAGTGGTAGGTGTTATTTTTCTCAAGATATATGTGGAAGTGTGGAAAAATCTGCGAATAGAGGTAATTGTGAACAACCTTGTAGGAGAAAATGGTGGCTTCGTGAAGAATCTGGAAGAGAGTATATATACGATGGAGTGCGATTTTTAAATTCAAGAGATTTGTGCACAATTGCATATATACCTGATTTAATTGAAGCAAATATAGATGCTTTTAAAATAGAAGGTAGAATGAGACACCCGCATTATGTAGAAACAGTATCTAAAATATACCGAGAAGCTATTAATTCCTATTACGATGGAACATTTTCAAAAAAAAAAGCTGGAAGATGGGTAACCGAATTAAAGAAGGTTTATAATCGTGGTTTTACTCCAGGTTTTTACTTTAAGAGAATGACTGAAGAAGATCATCAACATAAATCACCGTCTAATTTATCTCACTACAGATATATTAGAGTTGGGAAAATTATTGAATATGATAAAGATACTAATTATTGTAAAGTTTTGTTAGACAATGGATACCTTTCAAAAAATGATGATATTATTATTATGGGAAATAAAACGGATACATATGTTCATCAAAATGCTGATAAAATAAAAATTCAAGGTAAAATAGTCCATAGAACCCCAAGAGGTTCAATTGATAAAAATGTCCAAATTGAATTAAAAGTAGTAGATCAGGTTATTGGAAATGGACTTGACAAAGTATATGTATTTACTGATAAAACATACCATAAAAAGAAATATTCATTATGATTAAGATATATAATTTAAAGCAAATTTAAAATAAGGTTTATAAAATGGAAAAAAATAAAAAGAAAATAGTAGAATCTGTTCCTAATTACAGTGAAGGAAAAGATGGAGAAAAAGTTGACCAAATAGTTTCTAAAATAAAAAAAACTCCTAATACTCGTATCGTAGATATACAATATGATACAGATTATAATCGAGCGGTTATCACATTTGTTGGAACTCCAGAGGCAGTTTTAAAGGCAAATATTGAAGCAGCTAAGAAAGCTATTGAATTAATTGATATGAATACACATAAAGGACAACATCCTCGAATTGGGGCTGTAGATGTTGTTCCATTTGTTCCAGCACAAAATGTAACTATAGAAGAATGTATCGAGTTATCTGTCAAATTCGCAGAAGCTATGGCTAATGAAGGGCTACCTGTTTATCTTTATGAAGAATCAGCTAAGAATTTAGAGAGGAAAAATATTGACAATATAAGAAAAGGAGAGTATGAAGGATTGAAGAATAAAATTAAAACAGATCCTAATCGAAAACCAGATTATGGTCCCTCTGAATTTCATCCTACCGCTGGTGCATTGATAACAGGAGCGAGAAATCCTTTGATAAGTTTCAATATTAATCTAGGTACTAAAGATATCAATATTGCTAGAAAAGTTGCAAAAGCAATACACTTACGTTCTGGTGGTCTTGTTAATATAAAAGCTATGGGAACAGAGTTAAGAAATAAAGACTACGTACAAGTTGGTATCAGCAATATAAACTACAAAAAAACTCCTTTATATAGACAAATGGAACTTGTAAAGATAGAAGCTTCTCGATATGGAGTTTCAGTTATAGGCTCTGAACTAGTTGGTGTTTTACCTCTTGGAGCAGTACTTAATTCGCTTGAGTATTACTTAAAACTTGATACTCCAGAAAAATTAGAGGAAAAGCATTTATTAGAATCATATTTTGATTTTTAGGAATTTCTGTCATAATTCATTGTCAATAACGATTTTTCCATTTTTTATTACTTTAGATATAAGATTTACTCCAAAGTGATAAGGTAAGAAATTATAATTTGGAACTTCAAAAACTAACAAATCTGCATTTTTGCCTATCTCAAGACTTCCAATTTTATCTTGTCTATCAACTGCACATGCTGCATTAATAGTTGCTGCAGTAAGAGCTTCTGCGGGACTTAATTTCATATGATAACATGATAAAGCTATAATCATCTGCATTGATTCTGTCCAACAATTTGGATTAAGATCTGTCGCAATGGCAATAGGAACCCCTAGATCAATCATTTTTCTTGCAGGAGCATATTCTCCCAACATTAAACAAAAAGGAGTAGCCGGTAATAGTGTAGCGATGACTCCAGCCTCTGCCATTGCATTTAATCCTTTTTCATTAGATTTCAGTAAATGGCCAGTCTGAATTACTCTTAATTCTGAAGCTAATAATGCTCCACCAGTATCCACAATCTCATCAATATGGATTTGAAGTTTTAAACCATATCTCATAGCAGCTTGTAGAATTTTACGAGTTTGCTTTATTGAGAATATTCCTTCTTCACAAAATACATCACAAAATTCAGCTAATTTTTCTTTTGCTACTTTGGGAATCATTTCTGAGATAAGTAAATCGATATATTTATCCGGTTTATTTTCATATTCTGGAGGTGACATATGAGCACCTAAAAAGGTGGGGATAAGATCTAAAGGATGTTCTTCATTTAGAATTTGAATAGCTTCTAATTGTTTAATTTCATTTTCAGTATTTAAGCCATAACCTGATTTCACTTCTACAGTAGTTGTTCCATAGGCCATCATTCTATCTAAGATTATTTTTCCATTTTCGACTAATTTCATCAATGAAGCATTTCTAGTATCATGTACCGTTTTTAGAATTCCTCCTCCTGTATGTAGAATCTCAAGGTAAGACTTTCCTTTGAGTTTCATTGATAATTCATTTTCACGAGTACCATCAAATATTATGTGAGTATGAGGATCAACAAATCCAGGTGAAACAAATTTATTTGTTGCATCAATTTTAGTAGGAATTTTTCCAAATTCATATTTTGACATTAGCTCATTAGTAGTACCAACAAAAATTATCTTGTCTTCATTAACAGCTATAGCTCCATCCTCTATTATTGCTAATTCAGACATGTCATTACCTATTCTTGGAGCGCCATATTTTGTATTCATCGTTATTAGTTGATTTGCGTGAAATATAGCTAAATCAGGGTCGATTCCAGAAAATAATTCTTTTTTTGAATATGTCGATGCTACAAACATTTTAATTTTTCTCCTTTACTTATCAATAAAGGTTAATAATATCTTGCTTTTAATAATCTCTAATGATTTATTAATAAGTTCGGATAAAATAGTATCCTCCTTGATGTGTGGTATTTTAGTTCTTACATAATTATGACATTTCTCCAATATCTCACTAGATTTTAAAGGTCTTCTATAATCGAACGCTTGTGAAGCACAAAGAAGTTCAATAGCTAGTATTTTTTCTAGATTATTTATTATTTTTAAAGCTTTTCTGGCACTAATTGGCGCCATACTTACATGGTCTTCTTGCCCTGATCCTGTTGGGATACTATCTGCACTAGCAGGAAAACAGAGAGATTTGTTTTCACTTGTAAGTGATGCTGAAGTATATTGGGTTATCATAAAACCAGAGTTCAATCCTGGATTTTCTGTTAAATTTAAAGGTAAATCCCATTTTCCTTCAAGTAATAAATAAATTCGCCGATCAGAAATATTACCTAATTCGGATGCAGCTAGACAAATATAATCTAAGGGTAAAGCAAGAGGTTGTCCATGAAAATTCCCTCCGCTATAAGTTTCTTTTTCATTAAAAATAATTGGATTATCTGTGACAGAATTAAGTTCACATTCCAAAATTTGAATTAAATGATACAAAGCATCTCTAGAGGCACCATGAACTTGCGGAATGCATCGTATTGAATATGGATCTTGGACACGATCACAATCCTTATGTGATTCGACTATTTCAGAATTTTCTAAAAGTTTACGCATTCTTTCAGCAACTATTTGAGCCCCCTTGTGTGGACGCAAATTTATCAATTTTTCACTATAAGGTTGTGGTGATGCTAAATAACTCTCAAGTGTTAGAGCTCCAATAATGTCGGCATGATCTAAGCAATTTGAAAATTTTTCAACTATTTTTATAGCATGTGCAGCTATGTATTGAGTTCCATTTATTAATGCTAAACCTTCTTTTGCTTGAAGTTTCAGTGGTTCGAGATTTTGTTCCTTTAATAGTGAATCTGTTGGTTTATAACTATATCCGTTGGTGGAAACAAAACCTAAACCAATTATTGGTAAGAATAAATGAGCTAATGGTGCTAAATCTCCAGAAGCACCTACAGAACCTTGATTAGGAACTAAAGGAATATAATTATTATCAATATGCCAACAAATTCTTTCTACTATTTTTAAAGAAATTCCGGAATATCCTAAGCATAAAGCATGAACTTTAAGGATTAACATCAATTTTGAAATTTCAGATTGAACTGGAGATCCAACACCAACACTATGGCTTTTAAGTAAATTTTCCTGTAAAATACCAGTTTGTTCTTTTGAAATTCTAGTTCTACAGAGAGATCCAAATCCAGTATTAACACTATAAACTAATTTCTCTCCTTTAGCTATTGATTGAACGGCATTATAATTTTTTGTAATTCTATCTTTTATTTCTTCAGTCAAAATACCGTTGATAGAGCCTCTCGATATTTTTAAAGCTTTTTCTACAGTTAATTTATCAAGTCCATATTTAAATTCATTATTCAAAACAATTCACCACATTAAGATCATCATCTTAAACTAAAAAACAAATAATCTTCACTTTAAAATTTTTTAAATAATTTAAATCGAATTATTTTTTTTGAATTTTTTAAAATAATCCTTAATGGTTTCATCTAAAAGACTCTCTTCTGCGATAAATGGTAATGTTAAATGTCCTCTTTTTTCATTTCCTATATTCCAATTGTATGCTGTTTTAAACGCATTAGTATTTCTAGCCCAACTCCTCCTAGCTATACCACCCATTACATCCCATTCGATAGCTTTTTTAATAACATTATTAATCCTATCGGAACCATCTAAAACTAATCCAAATCCTCCATTAAAACATTTCCCAATTCCAACACCACCTCCATTTGATAGAACTACATATGTCATTCCTCTAATAGCATTTCCAGCAAAACAATGAACAGCCATCTCTGCCATTATATTACTTCCATCTTTAACATTTGATGTTTCTCTAAAAGGCGAATCTGTTCCTGAGACATCATGATGATCTCTTCCAAGCATAATTGGTCCGATTTCACCTTTCTTTACTAGATCATTAAATTTTAAAGCAATATTTATACGTTCTTCAGCATCAGCATACAAAATCCTTGCTTTTGTCCCTACAACTAATTTATTCTTTTTCGCATCTCTAATCCAGTAATAATTGTCGCGATCTTGAGCTCTTCTCTCTGGATTAATATAACTCATCGCTGTTTGATCAGTTTTATCTAAATCTTCTTCTTTTCCTGAAAGACAGACCCATCTAAATGGCCCATATCCATAATCGAAACAAATTGGTCCCATAATATCTTCAACATAAGAAGGAAAAACAAATCCTTCTGACAAATCTTGACCATTTTTTGCAATTTCTGTTACACCTGCATCGAATACTGCCTTCATAAAGGAATTTCCATAATCCCAGAAGAAAGTTCCTCTTTTTCCCATAATATCAATAAGTCTAAACTGTTCCTTTAATGAATCATCTACAAGCTTTTTGAATCTTTCATGATCTGTTTTAATTAACTCTCTACCTTCTTTAAAGCTAATCTGATATGGAGTATAACCACCTTCATAAACAGCATGGCAGGATGTTTGATCTGAAGCTAATTCAACCTTTATATTTTTTTCTACAATATATTTCCACAAATCAACTACATTACCATTATATGCTATAGATAGAGGTCTCTTTGTTTTTCGAGCATCATCAACCCATTTAAAAATCTCGTTTAAATCTTCAGAAATTCTGGAAACCCATCCTTGTTCGTGTCTTGTTTTAGTTCTTGATTCATCAACTTCAGCGATCACTCCGATTCCACCAGATATTTCTATTGCTTTCGCTTGTGCCCCACTCATCCCTCCCAATCCAGAAGAAATGTATAAAATTCCCCCTAAATCTTGATTCTGAGGGATATTTAAATACAATCTACCAGCATTCAATAGTGTAATGTAAGTTCCATGTACTATACCTTGGGGGCCAATATACATCCAACCACCAGCAGTCATTTGCCCATAATTAGCAACACCCAAAGCTGCCGCAATTGAAAAATCTTGGGGATTATCGAACATACCAACCATCAAACCATTTGTGGAAATAACTCTTGGAGCTTTAGGAAATGTCGGGAAGAGTCCTAAGGGATGTCCAGATGCTACAACAAGAGTTTGATAATTATTCATTAGTTCAAGATATTTTTTGACAAGACGATATTGCATCCAGTTTTGAAATACCTGTCCACTTTCTCCGTATGTAACTAATTCATAAGGATAAAGAGCAACATCAAAATCTAAATTATTATCAATCATTACTTGAAGTGCTTTCCCTTCAAGTGTATTTCCTTTATATTCTTCGACTGGTTTTGCTTTTATAGCACCTTCTGGTCTATATCTATAACCATATATCCTACCTCTTGATACTAATTCTTCCAAAAATTCAGGTAATATTTTCTCATGCAAAGAAGGATGAATATATCTTAGAGCATTTTTTAAAGATAATTTGGTTTGCGGTTTAGTTAAATTAAATCCTCTGGATGGAGCTCTTCTAACACCCTCAATAAATTTAGGATAAGGAGGAAGTTCTTCAGACAACTTAATTTTCATGGCTTTTGGAATATCCATAGTTTATCTAACTTCATTTAATATATAAATAATATGATTTTAAGTTTGTTTTACATTGATTGATTATAATAACTAATCATAATTGAAAAGAAAATCTTTTCATAATTTTAAAATAGTTATCATGAATAGTTCCTATCATTTGAGAATTTTAATTCCTCTCAGTTCCAACTTATGTAGTACGTCTAAATATCCCTTGATGTTATTTTTTTCTATATTTAGATATTGAAGAGAGGGAAGTGATTCCAAGGATGCTGGAAGATCCATCAAATAATTTGATCTTAAAAATAAATATTTCATCTTTTTAAGCCGTCCTATTGAATCAGGCAAACTAGTCAATTTATTGTTTCCTAAATATAAGTATTTTAGAGATTGCAATGACCCTATAGTTTCAGGAATTTGTTCTAATTCGTTATAATATAAATAAAGGTGCTTAAGTGAAGTAAGGGCGCCTATACTTTCAGGAATGGAGATTAAATGATTTTTACCAACATCTAATACTTCCAGAGTTGTAAGAAAACCCAAAGATTTTGGGATTATTGATAATTTATTGAAACCTATAATTAGATTCTTTATTATTGGAAGTGCACCGATAGATGGATGGATCTCTTTTAATTTATTAGTGGAAAGATCTAATTCCAAAAGAGAATTTAATAAACCTATTGATTCAGGCAATTCAACTAATAAATTTTTACTTAAATCTAATATTTCTAAAGAAGTAATTGAACCAATAGATTCAGGTAAATTCATCAATTGGTTATCATATAGATTTAATTCTTTAAGAGATTTTAATTTTCCAATTGATTCAGGTAGCTCTCCAATTTGATTGATATTTAATCTTAATGTTTCAAGGTTGTTAAGATTCCCTATGGATTCAGGAAGCGATTTTAAATTATTTCTACCACATCTTAAAATTTTGAGAGAAGAGAGTTCTCCAATAGAATCTGGTAATTTTTCTAATTTGTTATCTGACATTTCAAGCCTTAACAAAGATTTGAGGGAACCTATTGAATTGGGGATATCTGTCAACATGTTAGAAGACACACTTAAGTTTTCTAGTGAAGATAAAGACCCAATACTTTCAGGAAGAGACTTTAACTTGTTTGAAGATAAGCCTAAATAAATTAAATTTTTTAATTGACCTACTGTTTCAGGTAATCTAACTAGTTTATTTCCCTTTAAAAAGAGTGAAGTAAGAGATGACAAAGAACCTATAGTTATTGGCAAGTTTTCTATTTCATTATTTCTTAAGTTCAATCTATTAAGTGATGCTAAATTACTAATTGCATTAGGGAGACTTGTCAATCTATTGTTTCCTAAATAGAGAATTTCTAAGTTTTTCAAATTTCCTATAGAATCAGGTAGAATTTCTATTTTATTGCCACTTAAATCTAAAGTTTTTAGATTTTGTATTTTTTCAATTGAGGATGGAATTCTTTTAAGTTTATTTTCACTAACATCTAATATTTCCAAATAACCAAGTGATCCAATTGAATCTGGTAACCTTTCCAATTGATTTGTTTCTAAGTGTAATTCTCTAAGAGATGAAAGGAGATTAATAGATTCTGGTAATTCTGCAAAATGATTTTCACTTAAATCGAAAACTTCAAGTTTATCTAAATTGAATAATTCCATAGGTATTGAATCTAAGTTATTACCTCTAAGGTAAATTTCTTTCAAGGCAGAAAATACTTCAATTTCCTCAGGAATTGTGGATAATCCACAAGAATAAAGACTCAAACCAGTAATGTGACCTCCTTCCAGACGATAACCTAAAGAGTACCGCTCTAACTGAGAAAATTCAGTTATATTTTCTCCTATATGCTCTTTGAGTGTTTCTAATGCTTCTAATTCATCTTCTAAAATTGACATGATAATAATTATAAGTTTCCTTTAGATAATATTATAATCTAGTTTTATTTATGTTTAATATTTTGGATATTTACTCATGTCTATGTAGGTTAATTAAAAAAAAATAAAAAATTAAGTTAAACCTTTAATTAGAAATCTACATCTTTTCCCTCATATGAATATTGATATAAGCGTTTAATATCTTCTTTATTAGGGATTCTTGGAGCCATAACTCCAGATGGATCTTGAAAGAATAAACTTATTAGATCATTTAGATTATTGTCAAATTGTTCTTTCGAAACGCCTAAGTCTTTAAGATTAGAAATGAAATTAACAGTTTTTTGAAGTTCTTTTATCTTATCAACCACTTTAAAAGCTGCTTTCTTATCATTATCATCCCAGTTGGCCCAACCGAGTTTTTTTGCTAGATCAGAATACATTAGAATAGATTCATTAGATTCACCTGGAGCATTTAAACAGTATTGTGTAATATATCGTAAAAAAAGACCTACAGCATTCCCGTGAGGTGTATGGAAAACCGCACCCCAACTATGTCCCATTGCATGAGCCAAATGAGCTTGAGAATTACCAAATGCTAATCCTGCCATAGTTGCTGCTTGATGTAGATAATCTCTAGCTTCTTTATTATTCCCATCTTTATAAGCAATAGGGAGATATTTGAAAACAAGTTCAATTGCTTTCAATCCCATAGCATTACTGAATTCATTCCTCCACATTGATATATAAGCCTCAATAGAATGTGATAATGCGTCAAAAGCAGTGTAGGCTGTCAATTCTGGTGGCATACCAGTTGGAAAGATTGGATCTACAATAGCATAAGTTGGAACTAACATCATATGAGATAAAGACATCTTTCTCCTAACATTTCCTTGAAGTCGTGAAATAACAGTAGCCCAAGTTACCTCAGAGCCAGTACCTGAGGTAGTCGGAATCGCAATTAGTTTCGCTTTGTTTCCAAAGTCATATAATTCTTCATTGAAAGGATCTAAATTGCTTAGCGTATAATTTGGATATTCATACATTACCCAAATTCCTTTGGCAGTGTCAATAACAGAACCACCTCCTAAAGCAATAATTAAATCAGGTTCATACTTATTACAATGTTCTTTACCTTTCATTACGTCTTCTTCATGAGGATCTGGAACAACGTCTTTAAAAACCATATATGACTTTTCAAATTTATCTAATTTATCTGTTAGAATCTTTAGATAACCTAACTCATCAATAAGATTATCAGTAACAATAAAACATTTTTTTCCCTTTACTTTTTCAATAAAATCTAGAGCGTCTTCACCATATATTATATTTTGGCAATAGAAGTGCCACATATTTACTTATCACCTTTAGTTTTTACATGTTTATTCGTGTTTTTTATATTTCGATATTAATATTTATGGCTTTATCAAATTTAAAATATTCAAATTAAAATTACATTAAAATTTTAATATTATCCTAATTTTATTTTAAATTAATTAGGAAATTATGGAGAAATATTTTATTATGGAAGAATCAGAGCAAGATAATTTATTCACTACTTTTCAGCAGACTATTGATAGTGTAATAAAAGAAAAAAAGCAAAATCCAAAGTATGAAAAGCTGTTGAGAAAATTTAAAGCAAGAATAATAATTGGCTTACAAATCGAAGAAGATTATTATTTTTGGGTAAATTTAATGGCTAATGAAGGAAATTTTTCTCTCGGGAAAGGTAAATTAGAGGAGTTTGATTTAGAACTTAGAGCATCCCCAGAAGATTTAGTATTTTTTGTAAATGGAGAGAACTCAGTTGTCAATATGATACTTCAAAAGAATAGCTTTGGATATAGAAAATTAAGATTTTCAAAGGGAACAACTGGAAAACGTAATATAGGAATTTTATTAAAACTCTCAAAAATTCTAGTTTTAGACTGAATTTGAAATTAAAAAAATGTTTCAAAAATTTTTATAAATTTTGTTATTTTTTGCTATAAAATTAAATTTTGATTCTAAAATTGTTTTCAGTTGCCTCTCAAGCTGGAATAAACGTACTAAAATCTTATAATTCATCACATTAATGGATAATTCAATAAAAGAAGGATTTCCTGTAGCTAGGAAAGACCAAGCGCCTGTCACACTTCCAGGGTTTAATAACAATATTCCATTATTCGTTAAATGAACTTCTTCTTTATGAGTATGACCTGAAACTAAAATATTGAAACCTTTTTCTTGAGAAAGAAACTCCAATTGATCAAGATCTCCTCGAGGATTAATTTGTGCCCCATGTGTTAAGCCTATGCTAATTTTTATATTTCCTTCAAATAAGATATCTAATTTCTGATATGTTGGAGATTTTCGTTCACCATAATGATAATCCATATTTCCTATAACTTTAAATAAGTCTTTCTTAGTTTTTTGCTCTAAAAAATCAATTAAGCTAGGAAATGTAATTAAATCTCCTGTAAAGAGTGTATAGTCAAAAAGGTTAACATGAGTTAATTGATTTAATTTATCATAAATTTGAGAAGGTAAGTCTTTTACTCGAACAGGTATATGTGAATCTCCTATACACAATATTCGAACCATGGTAAAGAACTATTCTTTATATTTGTTTTTTGATTCTTGGACTAATATCCTGAAATTTTTTATCATTTCTTCTAGATTTGGAAAAACAGGAATATTGTGTTCACTCATTAGTCGCTTAACTTTTTTTACTTCTCTAATTTCACCTATTAGCCAAAAAAGTATAGGTTTTTTGGTATGATTAATATTTTCAACCAGATAATTGTAATCAGTGAAATTCCTAAATTGACTTGAACAAAATAGCATAATAAGAATTCCTTCAATTTTCTCATCATTTAATAATTTTTTAATGACAGAAATCATAAGATGCCCAGGACTTAAATTATTCATCATAGCTTTCTCCATTGCTGGCCAAAAATCAATTAAAGCAAATCTATTTGGAGGCATCCAGTCGGGGAAGACTTCAACAAGGATATTATATAATTTATCATCAAACTCAGGAAATTTCATATTATATTTACTTGTGATATCCGCAACTATTGTACCAGCTCCTCCTGATCCCGTAATCATTGAGATATTTCCTAATTTTGGCATAATTTTATTCTCAGTGTACATCATTGAAAATGTTCGAGAATATTGAAATAATTCATAAAAGGAGTTTGCTTGAATTACTCCAGATTGTTTAATAATTGCATTTATTAATTGTGAGTTTTCTGCCATAGATCCTGTGTGACTTAAAGTTGCTTTTTGACCTTGTTCAGTAATTCCCCCTTTTACAAAAATTATTGTTTTATTTGGAATACTTTTCACTTTCTGGCATAACTCAATAAATTTTCTTGGATTTTTAAAAGATTCAAGATAAATCGCAATTACATTAACCGTAGGATCTTCTATAAAATATTCTAAGAATTCAATCTCACTTAAATCCATTTTGTTTCCAATTGTACAAGAATAACGGATACCTAAGTCGGGATATTTCTCCATTAAATATATTAAATAACCACCATTTAACATCCCAGATTGGCTAATTATAGCTATATTACCTCTTCTATATTTATAAAATACAGCAAAACTGGCAAAAAAACCTCCTTTTTCTTCAGTATTATCGCTACTCTGATCTATCCGTGAAAGTCCCATGCAATTCGGTCCTAGGACTCGCATCTTCGAGAAATTATCTGTAATTTTTAATATCTGATCTCTTAACTCAAAACCTTTATCTCCTACTTCTTCAAAACCAGAGGCTTCGATTATTGCTCCTTTAATTCCTTTTTTAATGCAATCTTCTAGGATAGTAGGAATTTTTTGATTTGGTACATAAAAGATGGCCAAATCCACATCATCTTGTATATCCAAAACCGATTTTTTAAAGTCTAATCCAAAAAGTTTTCCCTCTGAATTTGGATTTATCGGATAAATTTTGCCATTAAAATTATTTAATACTAAATTATTCATAATACGATGGCCGCCTTTAGTTGGATTCTTTGAAGCTCCAATTACAGCAACACTTTTTGGATTTAAAAATATATCAATTATATTATTATTAGACAATTTAGATAAGCTTCCATGTTAGTGATTAATTAATTTATATCTCTTTGTATTTTCTATATTCTTTTTGAACGAATTGATATAATTCTCTTGCTTTTTTGTCTTTTTCAAAGTGTTCAATAACAGGAGCTAAAAATTGGTTTAAGTATTTTATTACCGCTAATTTTAAATCTGGTGGATTTAATTTGCCTTCTACGTAATCTCTCTCTAAATCACTAAATGAGGAATATTTAACATATCCACCATATTTCTCGGGACGATCAATTTCAAAATTATCAATTAGCTCAAAAATGATATATTTACAATATTCTAAAACAGGGTTTTCACTAGCTTGTTTAGGAGGACAATAAGCTTTATCAATTTTTCGTTTGACTTCTTTGGGTGAGTCTAACATAAAAATTGCAGAATCAGGGTCAGATTTTGACATTTTAATATCTATTGCTCTATCTATCCCAGTTGAATCTACTGTAGGTGGTTTTAATCCCATTAACATATGATGATGAATAGCAATTGGTTTAGGTTTATTTAATTTCTTTGCAACTTCTCTTGCTAACATGTTTACCTTTCGTTGATCCATTCCCAATTGACATATATCTGCTGGAAGATAGAAAATATCAGCAGTTTGCATTAAAGGATAGAGAATTTGTGAAGCATAAAGTTTATCTGATTCACTTCTACCCATTATTTGAGTACATCTTTTAACTCTTTTTAAGGTAGTTTCTATTCCCACTTTCAAAACTAACTCCCAATAATCTGGATTTTTAACTAAATCTGAAGCATAAATAAATTCTACTCTAGTTAAATCCATACCACATACTTTCCATAACTCTATGAAAAAATCTCCAACTTTTTTAATTATATCTAAATTTCCACCAAATTTTTTGTTTGCAGCAGCATGCCAATCTGCAATTAGAAATTTGAATTTAATTCCGGCTTTCGTTATTTTATTTACATTAATAGATCTTAAAAGACCTTGTGCAATGTGAATATTTCCAGAAGGTTCAAATCCATCGTAAGCGTAGATTTCTTTGTTATTAGCAGTTTTCCATTTTAGCATTTCTTTTAACTCTTCTAAATCGATAATTTCTTCGCCAACTTGTTCTAGTAGAGAAATTCTTTCATCTAAACTTAGAGTCATATTGTCATTCACTAAACGTTTTATAAAATATTAAATTAATTGATTGATAAAATCTTTATGAAATTTACAATTACATACTTAAACTATAATATTAAACAAGATAAGAAGAAAATCCAATCTAATTTCTAATATCAGGATTTAAAATTTCATAATTTCTCTTTTCGATATTTTTATACCGATAAAAAAATCCTGGTAACCATGCAATAACTCCCAAGACAAATCCTAGTACAAAAGTAATCAAATCGTTCCAAATAAAAATTTTGTAGATCAATGTTATGATAAATACTGTTATTCCAACTATAAATCTAAAAGGATATTGAAATTTATTATTAACGACTTGATGTAATAAGTAGAAAGCTAATATGATCATATGACCACTTAACGGGATACTAACGATATATCGGATAAATGAGAATAAGCCAATGACCATACATTCAATTAATAATAAAATATATAATATTCGTTCTTTTTGTTCATTCCAGAGCCAAATTATTTCTCCTAAAAGAATCCCATATGGTATAAATATTGGTATCATATATAAAGGAGGAGCTTCAATTGTTAATATTTCAGTAGCTGTTACTACTAAAGGATAACCTCTAATAGTGAAAAAAAGGAATGAAAATAAAGATATTATCAGAGAAGTTCCATATATGAATATTAATTTCCTAGATTTAGATTTTAAGCTAGTTAGAAATCTTCTCATAATTTCATTTAAAATAATAATCATTTATTCTCCTGTTTGAGAGCAGCTTGAGCAGCAGCTATTCTCGCTACAGGAATTCGAAAAGGAGAACATGATACATAATCTAATCCAATAGAATGGGCAAATTTAATTGAGCTTGGCTCTCCCCCATGTTCACCACACACACCTAACTTTAAATCTGGACGAGTTTTTCGACCTAATTCAATTGCTATTTTCATCAATTTACCTACTCCCTCTTGATCAAGAATCTCAAATGGATTATTTTCCAAAATTTCTTTATTTAGATAAATTGGCAGAAATTTTCCTTCAGCATCATCTCGAGAAAAACCAAAAGTCATCTGAGTTAGATCATTTGTACCAAATGAGAAAAATTCTGCTTCAATTGCAATTTCATCTGCGGTTAATGCAGCTCTAGGAATTTCAATCATAGTTCCAAATTTGTATTCCAAATCAACACCGTAGTTACTAATTGTTTCAAGAGCTACTTCCATCAATTGTGCTTTAACCAATTGTAACTCAGAAATCATTCCTACTAAAGGTATCATCACTTCTGGAATTACATCAATTCCTTCAAGCTTGAGTTCACAAGCAGCTTGAAAGATAGCCTTTACCTGCATTTCATTTATTTCTGGCCAGACAATTCCTAAACGACAACCCCTCAATCCCATCATGGGATTCTCCTCAGAGAGAGACCTTATTAGACTGATTACTTTATTCTTTTTCTTGATCTCACCATCTAATGGACTTATTTCTAATAATGACCTTGATAATGCATTTGTCATTTTTAGTTCTTGATATTCAAGCTGAACTGTGGTTAGATCTGGAAGAAATTCGTGCAATGGGGGATCAAGTAATCTAATAGTGACTGGTTTTCCCTCCATGATTTTAAAAATCTCATAAAAATCCCCTTTCTGCATCGGTAAGATTTTATCAAGAGCATCTTGTCGTTCTTCTTTTGTCTTTGCTATTATCATATTCTGTACAACAGGTAATCTTTCTTGAGCCATAAACATATGTTCAGTTCTACATAATCCTATCCCCTGCGCTCCAAATTCTATTGCTTTTTTAGCATCAACAGGTGTATCTGCATTTGCTCTAACTCCGAGAGTTTTTATCTCATCTGCCATTTCTAATAATTCTAGAAATTCTCCCTTGATTTCAGGTTCAACTAAAGGTACTTTTCCCTCAATAATTCTTCCTGTGGTTCCGTCAATCGTTACCCAATCGCCTTCTTTTACAACCATTTCTGCAACCCTAAATTCTCTGTTTTCTTCATCTATTTCAACATCCTGGGCACCAACAACAGCAGGTTTACCCATTCCCCGAGCAACTACAGCAGCATGCGAAGTTTTCCCACCAAATTGAGTTAATACACCGCTTGAAGCATAAAGACCGTGTACATCTTCTGGTTTTGTTTGTGGTCGGACGAGAATTACCTCCTTATGCTCTTGATTAACCATCTCTTCAGCCCTATCTGAATCAAAAACTGTGATCCCTGAAACAGCACCTGGTGATGCGTTAATACCATGAGCTAATACGTGTACAATAGAATTTTCATCAATACTCTTGAATAATAACTTAGAGACTTTTTTTGGATCGATACTCATAATTGCTTCTTCTTTTGAAATTAACCCTTCTTTTACCATGTCAACTGCGATTTTTACAGCCGCTGAGGGTGTTCTTTTTCCATTTCGAGTTTGTAAAATGTTTAACTTTCCATCCTCAATAGTAAACTCAATGTCTTGCATATCCCTATAATGTTTTTCCAGATTATCCATAGTTTTTAGTAATTCTTTGTATATCTTTGGGAACTCATCTTTCATTTCTTCAAGTTTTTTGGGTGTTCTTATACCAGCAACGACATCCTCTCCTTGAGCATTTGCTAAATATTCACCAAACTTTATATTTTCTCCTGTGGAAGGATCTCTAGTAAACGCAACTCCCGTAGCAGAATTCCAACCTTTATTACCAAACACCATTGTTTGAATATTAACAGCGGTACCAAAATCAGGAATATTATTAATTTTTCTGTAAGTTATAGCCCTTCTATTATTCCAGGATTTAAATACTGCTTCAATTGCAAGAAAAAGTTGGTTAAATGGATCTTGAGGAAATGGTTTTCCAATCTCTGTTTCATATAATGCTTTATAATCCGCAATTATTTTTTGTAAATCATTAACTTCTAAATCAGTATCTTGAGCTTTACGTCCAATAGCCCTTTTATATTTATCCAAAATCCTCTCAAACTTTTCATCCCCAATTCCCATAACTACATCTCCAAACATCTGGATAAATCTTCGATATGAATCATAAGCAAATCGAGGATTACTAGTTTGTTCAGCTAATCCTAATACACTCTCGTCGTTTAATCCTAAATTAAGTACTGTGTCCATCATCCCTGGCATACTCATAGGTGCTCCAGAACGGACAGATACTAAAAGAGGATTTTTAACATCGCCAAATTTCTTCCCTGTTTTTTTTTCCAAGTCCTTTAGATATTCTATGACAGTTGGCTTTATTTCTTCCATTACTTTTTCTGGTTTAATAAAGTAAAGTAAGCAAGCTTCGGTAGTTATTGTAAAACCTGGTGGTATGTTAAGGCCTAAATTGGTCATTTCTGCTAGATTAGCACCTTTTCCACCTAGAATATTCTTTAGATCCTTATTTCCTTCGCTAAAATCATAGACATACTTTTTATTTTCAGTAGTCGTCATGTTTCTTTACCAAAATCTTAATAATCATCAATTAGATAAAATAAAAACAACAGTATTAACTTTTATATTTTACTTTGATGATGCTTAAAAGTTATCTTATAATAGTAAAGTTTCTTTATTGAAATAAAATTTTCGAAAATGTGATCGAGAATGAACGTTAATTCAATTATTTCTTATTGAAAGCATCAAGTAGTTCCCAAATTCCATTTATTATAAAATCTGGTTTATATTCACTTATCTCTATAGTTTCTAAAGTTATTTCCCCAGATAGTACACAACAGGTCGTTACATCGGCTTCAATACCCATTTTTATGTCTGTATAAAGACGATCTCCGAACATCACAGCATCTTTAGGTGATATTTTTAACTCATTTAACTTAAAGAGTAGCATCTCTTTATTCGGTTTTCCAAAAACTCTTGGCATTCGTTCAGTGGCTTTATAAAGAAGTGCTGCTATTCCTCCTGCATCAGGGATATAACCCTTCTCTGTAGGACATCTATTATCAAGATGAGTAGCGATATATGGAAAATCCTCTTTCTGAAGAAAGTAACTTGCTTTTACTAATCGATCATATGACAATTCTTGATCAAAGGCAAGTATTAATATTTCTGGGTTTTTTTCAGTAAGAATAAAACCTTCTTTCTCAAATTCCTCTTTAAGAGATTTAGTGCCTAATAAAAAGATCTTCTGATAGTTTTTTCTTTTAAGATAATCGATAGTTGGATGTTGTGATAATATAAGATTACTCCGAGTGATGTCTAGATTAAAATTTTTTAACTTTTTTATATAATCTTCAGTCGATTTACTTGAATTATTAGAAAGGAAGAAAAACTTTTTGTTTTGATCACGCAAAACCTCAATTAAATCGTGGACTCCATTAAAAAGTCGATTTCCTAGATATATTGTACCATCTAAATCAAAAAAGTAAACCTGTTTTGTTGTTAATTCGCGTAAATTAGTATTAATATTATTCATCTTAGAATTTAGAAGATTTTTACAATTTAATAAAAAGAAAAAAAATAATTAGAGGTTCATTATTCTAATAAAATTCTGTATCAATCATTGTAGTAGAAACAACTAATTCTTGCGCTGCCCGTGTAGCTCTTAAAACTTTTGCCATATCACCTTTGAGCTTAAACTTCCCAGCAAGAAGTCCACGAATTGGATCTAATTCCTTTTTTAAGACTTGCACCCAAGCATCATAAGGTCCTGAGTAAACGTATTCTGGTTCAACTTCCTCTCCTTCCTCTACTATTCTAGCCCCTGTGCATTCACCATGATAAAGTCCTACAAACATCCTAATTTCATGGTCTAGATTTCCAGAAGGCTCTACAATAAAGAGAAAATCACCTTCCCATCCATCGGGTGGAAAACCTTCAGGTCCAGCGGCATCCTTATAATTAGCATTGTCGTTAATTGCTTTACAATATGCTTTAGCCCATTCTGGGGTTCCAAATTTCATATTATTCACTCTATATTTTTTTATTAAAGATTTGAATATTTTATTTATTTTAAATTTTAATTGGTTTTATATATAAATTATTTTTACTCAGATAAGTAAATAAAAAAAATGAAATAAGAATTCATTTAAGTTTTTTATATATTATTTCAGTTCTCCTCTTTCTTTCATTTGAGCGATTTCCTCATCTCTAAGTTTTCGCTTAAAAATTTTCATTGCTAGAGTTAATGGTAAAGTTTTCCGAAACTCGATATATTTTGGTACTGCATAAGGTGGAAATTTCTCTCTACAATACTCCAGAATTTCATCTTCTGTGGTATTTTTATGTCCAGGATTGAGCTGAATAAATGCTTTTACACGTTCACTTCCGGGACGTTCTGGATCTGGGAGACCGATTATAGCAACTTCATTAACTGCTGGATGTTCATATAAGAGATCTTCAAATACTCTAGAATAAACTTTCATGCCTGATACACTAATCATATCCTTAATTCGGTCAACAATGTAGAAGTATCCATCATCATCCATTTTCCCAATATCACCTGTTGCAATCCATCCATCTTCAGTTAATCCTTTACCAGGAGTAGGCCAGTAACCCTTCATGACTTGAGGACCTCGGACAAGAATTTCTCCGGTGTCTCCAAATGGAACCTCTTCTCCCGTTTCGGGATCAACTATTTTAACATCAGTATCAGGAACAGGTACTCCCACACTTCTTTTAACTTCTGACATAAATCCCGTTACTTTAGAAAGCCCTGAAAGATTCAAATGAGTAACAGCTGATTCTGTCATACCATAGCCTTCTCCCAATGGTACTCCTGTTTTTTTCTCAAATCTCTCTGCGACTTCAGGAGGAAGTGCTGATGCAGCAGAGTAATAAAAAATTGGCATCTTTGGCATATCTCTCTCAGTTAGTATCATATAATGCGTAGGAACTGCACAAACCATAAAAGGACGATATTTTTTTATTAATTCCAAAATTTTATTAATATCTCTTGGATCAACCAAAAACATATTCATTCCCATATAGATTGCTGCAAATACCATCATATGTCCATATTGATGGAATGTGGGAACACATATTAGTAACGAAGCCTTTCCCTTTATTCCTGCCTCTAATGGTTTTATATACCATTGAAATGTTTGGATAGTAGTTGTAGTAACATTATAATGAGTCAACATTGTACCCTTTGGAACACCTGTAGTACCTCCAGTAAAAGGTAGTTCTGCTATATCTTCCTTTGCGTTTATTTCAACATCCCGTGAATTAGGTCCATATTTATTGATTAGATCTTCAAATCGTATAGCCCCAAAAGTCTCTTCGATTTCTGGTAATTTGTAATCAGGAAATATTGGTATTGGTGAAAAAATCATAGTTTTGATTGATGTTTTATCTTTTATTTGATGAACTCTTTCAAGACGTCTATAGGAGCAAATAACAGTTTCAGCTTTGGATTCACCTAATTCATACAATAAATCTGGTGCTTTATGTAAAATACTAAGAGGAACATGAATTGCACCTATACGCAAAATTGCAAAATCACTAATTATATATTGTGGACAATTTGGAAGAATTGTTGCGACTGTATCCCCCTTTTTTACACCTAACTCTGAAAGTGCCGTTGCAAATTTATCTACTTGTAATTTCAATTCTTTATATGTAATTACGTCATCCATAAAACTAATTGCTTTACTATCAGGAAAATTAGTTGCAGTATCTTCAAGAAATTTATATACTGAAATTTCGGGAAAGGGTTGCATTGTCTCTGCAAGTTTGAAAGGTCCAAGTTTATAACTTTTTTTCCATGGTTTATCTGCATATGTCAGTTTTTTATCTTCAGTCATAATTTTTCGCCCTCATTTGATAATTGAAAAAAAAGTTAGTAAATTTCTTTAATCGTCCACTCTAATCCTAATTCTTTTAGTTTTTCTTGAGTTGGTTTACCAGTCTGTTTATCCCAGCCTCTATAATCATAATATGCATCTAATAGTGGTTCTAAATCCACTGTTTGTCCTTTAGCAGGACCTTCAGGCATTGGTTCCTCCAAGAAACGTGCTGGAAGTGTATCATCTGCTCTAGTTAACCCTTCTCTTATACTATAGACTCTAGCTAGGTTATATAATCTCTCACCAGCTTTGGCAAAATCTTCAATAGTAAATTTATATCCTAAAAGCTTTTCAATCAAGGATGCCCAATCTTCTGATGATAAGACCATTCCCATAAATTTGCATCCACCAATCGAGTCAAACACTCCGAAAGCATCTTCAAATTCTTTAACAACTTTTGTATCCTTAGGATTTTCATTAAGGATATCATCAACCATAGCTTCTTCAACAATCATAAATGGCATTGATAAAAATGCTGGGCCCTCAATAAATCCAGTAATATGACAACCTCCTCTATTTGCGGTAGCATATGCTAATCCAGAGATTTTTGCTGCTCTACTATCATAAGCCGGAAGTTCTAGACCTTTTACTTGCATTGCAAATTTGATAGAGTTTTTTCCTAGTTTATATGCCATGTTTCTAGATCCTTCGGCAAGCATATCTCCAATACCCTCTCTTTTACTAATTTTTGATATTAAATCAACTACTAAATCAGCATTTCCAAAATTGAATTCTAATCCATCTGTATCTTCTTTAGTTAAAATACCTTTCTCGTAGCATTCCATTGCGAAAGCAATTGTTCCTCCAGCAGAGATTACATCAAGACCATATTCATTACATAGAAAATGAGCCATAGTAATTGCTTCTAAATCATCAACTCCACACATTGTACCTAAAGCACCAATAGATTCATATTCAGGGCCTTCCCCCGAACTCTTATACTTTCCCTCTTTTATCTCAGCAAGACGCCCACAAGCGATAGGACAAGCGAAACAAGGTTTACGTCCAGTCAAAATTGTTTCATTTATTGCGGTTCCATTTATTTTATCCATATTTGGAAAAACTCCAGTTTGGAAATTTCTTGTGGGTAATCCTCCTTTAACTCCTACCAAATCTACCATAGTGGCGGTTCCAAATACTTCCAAAGTCATCTTTAATAAACTTTGGTTAACCCAATCATATCTTTGTTTAGCTTCTGATTTGTATTCCTCTGGATTTGCAACCTCAATTTTAGCATTACCTTTTGATGCTATTGCCTTTACCTTTTTAGAACCCATCACAGTTCCCATACCACATCTTCCAGCAGCTCTTCCATAGTTTGGTTTTTCGCAATCATTCATGACCGCAGCATATTTAACTAAGTTTTCACCACCAATTCCTATACATGCCACATTAAACTTGTCTCCTATCTCATCTTTAATCATTTTAGTAGTTTCTGAAGTATTTTTACCCCATAAATGTGAAGCATCTTTAAGTTCAGCTTTTCCATCTTCAGTAACAAGATAAACCGGTTTCGGAGATATGCCTTCAAAAATTATACCATCAAAACCAGATCTCTTGAGATCTCTGCCCCAAAACCCAGCTGAATTTGCTTCACCCCAAATACCAGTGAGTGGCGATTTTGCTATAATACAATACCTGCCCGTACTAGGCGAAGGAGTTCCTGTTAATGGTCCTGTCATAAAGATTAATTTGTTTTCAGGTCCTAAAGGATCAATTCCTTTTGGAACTTCTTCCAGTAAGTATTTAGTAGCTAATCCAGCACCTCCTAAATAAATTTTAAGTGTTTCTTCGTCTGGGAATTCTTCACTGATTTTTCCTTCTGTTAAATTAACTCTTAAAATTTTTCCCATATAACCGTAAATTTTATTCACACCTCAAACTAAATTTTTAATCAATATTCTAATTTTTTTTTTAATTAATTAAATAGTATAATTAATTTATTTTATTCCTTTAATTATAAAATGGTTTCTATTTTTCTTTTGAATTAATAAAACCACTTAACTTATAGAAATTACAAAAATAGTAAGTTATAGAATTTGTCAACAATAAAAATAAATAAGATTGAATTAAACTCCAATCCCAATCGTATTTCCAATACCAGCAATAATTATTTTTGATCCTTTTTCTGTTCTTTTACGAATAGCCATCTTTATTTTTTCTACAAATTTGGGAACTGATTGAGTAATTGGGCGTTTCATAGTTGTTATTGCATCCTCTAATGATTGTTTACAGATTAAAGCATCTATAGGTATTGATTCAGCTGAAGTAGATTCTTCAATGTAATGTTTTTCGATTCCGATTCCACCTATAGCTGCACCGACGCCAATTGCTATTGATCCTGTTTTATCTCCTGTCAGTTTCAAACCAGCATCTATCATAATAATCCTTGATATTTCTTTTCCATGTTTTTCAACTAATTCTTTTATTGCTTTTCCAGGTTTTCCAACTGTTCCTCCTGGACCTTTAGCTCGAACAACAAAAATAGTTCTTTCTTCAAAATCTAATTCTTGAACAACTGTTTCTCGAGCAATTTCATTTGTAGAAACTTCCCCGTTAGCAGTGTCTCTTATAAAACTAGCTGCTACTAATGGTCCAAGTCCATCTCCTATGGGGCTACCTTCTGAAAATGCTTTTGCAGCATGATAATAAGCTTTTGCCATGCTCATAATTAATCCCAATTGATAAGAAATCTGGAGTAATAAGATCATTGATTTTGACTTCTTCCCAAGAATAAGGTAGTGTCGAATTAATCTATATATAAAATCTATAGCCATTGTCGCTTCTAATAAGTTTTCCAAGTTTGATGTTTGAACTGGATCTGCATTTGGAGCGAGAAGTTCTACTTCTTCCTTGAATCTGTTGTCTCTTACATCAACAATATGATCAAATTTAGGTACAATTCCATAAGGATCTAAAGAAACAGGAGAAATAGTAATAAATGTTATTACATCTTCTAGTTGTAACATTAAATCTTTCTGAGTTTTCTTTTTGTCAGCAAACTCTTTAAAATTGGTGATTAAAATCTCTTTACATTCGTCATTCCATTTTTTCAATTTCTCTAAAGCTGTTTGGATCTCTTTTGAAGCTTTCCATGCTTGGATTTTTTGTCCATAAAACATTGAAATAAAGATAAGTAATAACCATAACAAAGATATAATAAGAGAAACTGGATCTGTGCTCGTGGTTGTTTGATAAATATTATTCAACTCTTTTTTAAGTAAGTTTATGTTTGAAAACTTTAACCTATTAAATTTTTATAATAACAAAATTTATTTATTCTTTTCTATTATAAAGAATAGATAAGAAGATATTGAATCAATTCCTATGATTGAAGAAGAAGACGATGAGGAGATATTAAAAAAAGGAATTACACTCAAAAGTGTTTTAAAAAACTTATTCTTCATTTTACTTATAATCTTAGGTATTTTACTTATATCAATTGATTTTGGGCTTGATCCTTTAATGAGTTGGTCAATTGGATTCATGTTAATTTGTTTTGGGGCTACATTAATACAATTTCAAAAACCAACTCCTGAACCTATTAGACAAACTTTGTCGATTCTAATCTGTAAATTATGTGGACTTACAAAAGTAAGAAACTATGAAAAAGGAGATTTTGTATTTAAGAAATTAGATAAATGCGAAAAATGTAATGATTTTATGGAGATCAAGCAAATTTATTCTGTTAAATTAAAAAGTCCCACAGAAAAAAATAAAAAGCCAGAAACCAAGAAACAAAATTTAAATGGGAAAAAGTAAAATATTTTAATATAATCTTTAAATTCATTTGGTGTTTCTTAGATTCTCAAAAAAGTTGGATTAGGTGGAACTTTCGATCACCTTCATGAAGGACATAAGTTTCTTTTAAAAATTGCCTTTTCAATATCTGAGTTTGTAGAGATCGGATTAACATCTCAGGAATTATTAAAAAATAAGCTATTTTCATCTCAATTAGAAGATTTTGAAACAAGAAAGGAAAACTTAGAAAACTTTATTGAATCTATTGCTGATTTGAACAGAATAAATATTGTTCAAATAAAAAATTGGGCTGATATGGATAAGTATGCTCAAGATCCTGATTATGAAGGATTAGTAGTAAGTCAAGAAACATATCATAATGCCGTAAAATTAAATGAAAATAGAGAAAATAAAGGTTTAAACCCTCTAGTTTTAATCGTTATACCTTTAATTAAAGATAATAACAATAATAAAATAAGTTCTACATCAATAAGAAAAAAATCAGTTGATTCAAATTAAAGAGAAAGCTAAAGTTTTTTACCGAAGCTATTTAATATTTTAAATAGTAAATAAAATCTTGATAGATGATGATAATAGAATTAGATACCCTGATAACTAGTTTGATGAAAAAGGCATCTCAAGATTCAATTTTTTCACGTTTCTTTATTCTGCCAAGGGAATAATAAATTATAATCAAATTTTGTCCCTTGGCTACGGAAGTTTTGAGTTTTATTCCATTGAAATCTATAGATTGAGTTTTTAAAATAAAATAACGTTTCTAATTCGAGATAGGACGTTTTACAATGATTTACACCACAAAAAATTTAAATATATTAGAGATTTTAAAAGATATAATAAAAAAGTATAAAAATTTTAACTAAAGTAGATGTCAATCAAACTTAAAAAGAATGTAATTGAAATTCTAAAAATATTAAAGAAGAAGCCTGAAGAAGTTATAGCAAAAGATTTTGCAAAAGAATTGAAGATCGATTATATCGTTCTTATGTCAGCTATTAATGATTTAATTGAACATAACTTAGCTAATTTTAAAGAAGAAGAGATTTATCACATTTCTCTAAATGAAGAAGGTCTTAGCTATTTGAAAAATGGGCTTCCTGAACGTCAATTACTAAATTTGATGTTAGAAAATAATATTGAGGAAACAAGTTTAGATAACTTGCTTAAAAAATCAAAACTTAATGAAGATATTTTCTACATTGGAATTTCAAATTTAAAAAAGAATCGTTGGATTGCTCAAAGTCAAGCTACAGGTGAAACTAAAGTTTTTATTATTAAAGAGGAATTTCCTCAGACAAATGTGGAAACATTTCTTCAAAAGTTTAGAGAAAGTAATCAAATTGACTATTCCAAATTAAACAAGGAAGAGATAAATCAATATAATTTGTTAAATAAAAGAAAATTAGTTAAAAAAAAACGTAAAACTCAAAGAATTATCTATCTAACTGAAAAAGGTAAAAAAATATCAATTTCAAGTATAAAAATACTAAAGCAAATTAGTAAAATTACTCCGGAAATGCTTAGTGCTGGAACATGGAAAAATTATGAACTAAAACCATTTGATATCTCTAAACAAGGACCTTTATTAAAAGCAGGTAAAATTCATCCAATGATTAGCCTGATTAATGAAATTCGGGAGATATTTTTATCAATGGGTTTTACAGAGATCCGTGGACCTATAATAGAAAGTGCATTTTACAATTTTGATGCTTTATTTCAACCACAAGATCATCCTGCTAGAGAAATGCAAGATACTTTTTATTTAAATAATCCAAAGATAGCAGAATTACCAGATAGTGATACAGTTCAAGCAGTTAAATCCATACATGAAAATGGGGGAGATTCAGGTTCAAGAGGTTGGGGATATAATTGGGATATTGATACATCAAAGAAAACAGTCTTGAGAACTCATACAACCGCAACTACGATTAGAAGATTAGCACAATATTACCAAAATAACGAAAAACCACCCGTAAAAGTATTTTGTATTGATAGAGTATTCAGAAATGAAAAATTAGATAAATCTCATTTAGCAGAATTTACTCAAGTAGAGGGAATTGTTATTGATGATAACCTAAACCTCTGTGATCTGATTGGTTTATTATCAGAATTTTACAGGAAATTAGGTTTTAAAAAAATTATAACGAAACCAGGATTTTTTCCTTATACTGAACCTAGTATGGAAGTTTCAGTCTATTATGATAAACTAGGTGAATGGTTAGAAATGGGAGGATCGGGGATATTTAGACCAGAAGTAACATATCCATGGGGAATAAGGGATCCAACTAGAGTTTTAGCATGGGGACAGGGCCTTGAAAGAATTGCGATGTTATATTTTGAGAGAAGTGACATCAGAGATTTATATATTAATCCAATTAAATGGTTAAGAAATCAATCATACTAAAATGGAGGTTTAATAGAATTGCCAACTCTTGAATTAAAAATTGAAAGGTTAGAAAAATTAATTGGGAAAAAATTGAATATTAAAGATTTAGAATATGATTTACAATGGATTGGTTTAGACTTAGAAGATGTAAATGAAGAGGAACAAAAAATAAAAGTCGAGTATAATCCAAATAGACCTGATTTTTCAAGCCCAGAAGGAATAGCTAGAGCTCTTAAAGGTTATTACGAAATCGAGTTAGGTATACCTTCATTTGAAATTATCCCTGGTAAAATAGAAATGAATGTTGATCCAACTGTTAATAAGGTCCGTCCTTATATCGTCTGTGGTGTGGTGAGGGATATTGATTTGGATGAGGATGAAGTTGCAACTTTAATGAATATTCAGGAACATCTTCATTGGGCTGTAGGAAGAGACAGGAGAAAAGTTGCAATTGGGGTTCACGACCTAGATAATATTGTGCCTCCATATCAATACACTGCCGTCATACCAGATTCTGTAAGTTTTATTCCACTTCATGGTGATGGATATGCAATGAATCTTGAAGAAATATTATTATTACATGAAAAAGGGATTGAATATTCTCACATTTTAGAAGGCAAAGAAGTATATCCTATAATTTTTGATAGTAAAAAAGATGTGTTATCCTTTCCCCCTATCATTAATGGCGTATTAACAACAGTAACAGATAAAACAAAAAATTTATTCTTAGATTTAACAGGAACAGATTTTAATGCTGTTAATTTAGCTTTGAATATCTTATCTACTACTTTAGCAGATATGGGAGCAAAAATTGAGAGTGTTAAGGTAAATTATGAAGACAGAGAAGATATAATAACTCCAAATTTAACTCCTCAAAAATGGGAAGTTGGAATTAATTACATTAATAATTATATTGGGATAAATTTAAACTCTAAAAATATGATTAAATGCTTTAACAAAGTTAGAATTAATGCAAAACTATCCAATATAAAAGGATACTTAGAAGTTTTGATCCCTGCGTATAGAGGAGATATTATGCACATAGTTGATTTAACAGAAGAATGTGCTATAGGTTATGGTTACAACATGCTCCCTAAGACAATAAGAGAAGGATGTATTGGAAAATATCATCCAATTCAATCTTTTTCTAATAAATTAAGGACTATAATGATTGGTGCGGGGTATTTAGAAGTTTTGAACTTAATCTTATCTAATTCTGATAAATTATACACATACATGAAACAAGAGTATAAAAAAAAAGAAGAAGTTCAGATTTTAAACCCTGTATCAAAAGAATATAATACGACAAGAACAAGACTTTTACCAAAATTATTAGAAACTTTATTAAACAATCGTTCCGAGGAAAAACCTATAAGGATTTTCGAAGTTGGTGATGTTATTTTATTAGATTTGGATGAAGAAACTGGAGCAAAAAGAGAACTCCATCTTTCAGCGGTAAGTTATCATGAAAATGCTGATTTCACAGAAATCCGATCTGTTTTAGACTTTATTTTAAGCACCCTTGGATATAAAAAGAATTTTATAATTAAATCTGAAAAAAACCCAAGTTTCATTGCTGGAAGATATGGTCAAATATATTTAAAGAATTCTGTTATTGGGGAAATTGGTGAAATAAATCCAGAAGTATTATTGAATTTCAAATTAGAATTTCCTGTTGCAGCATTAGAAATCAATTTAGAAGTCTTAATTAATTAATTATTTATCTCTAGTAGGACAATATGTTATTATTTTATACATTTGTTAATAATTTTCTAAGAATTTTGTCTTCTTTTTTAATATAAACTTATTAAGTTTAAAAATTTAATAATTGTTAATTTAGAAATTTAGTATCAGTATTTTTAATTAAAATGACCTCTAAAGATGAGTCTGTAGAAAAGAAAAATCAAAGTATTATTAGAAATCTATCATTCATCATTAAAATGAAGATTTATCTAATAATCCCTATATTATGTATTTTATTTTGGGCAATAATTTCTTTAATTAAAGATAACTTCATTCTTGAAGCAGCAGCAGATTTTCCATCTTTTTATTATGCTGGTCAGAATATTTTTACTAATCCAGAGTTTATATATTCTGCAGGAATAGTTCCCAGGTACCGTTATTTACCATGTTTCGCTATGATTTTCGCGATTCTTTCATTATTTAATTATGTAACTTCCGCATGGATCTATTTCTTTATCTTATTGATAATTGCTTTTCTAGCAATTATAGAGTTTGATAAAATACTTAAACTTCAAAATGTGAATAGCAAATTTAACAGATTCCTAATTCTTATTGTAATAAGTAACGGTCTGAGAATAATGCTTAATTTTGATATCTTACAGACAAAATTTATAGTATTATATTTAATCTTAGTGTTTATTAGAAGAGAGATTGAATTTAAAAAATCTAAAGAACAAACTGAAAAGAATTTGAAATTCTTTTTTATTCAAATTTCAATTTTAATTTTTGTTATCGGTTTATTACCTTATATTGCGTTTATATTGATTATTTATCTCTTTAATAACATAAACCTTAGGAGAATATTAAGCAAATCACAATTACAAAAATATTTACTTGTTGTAGTTGCTTTCTTTATTCAAAATTTTATGTTTATCATAGTTCCGCCATTATTTGTAGGCTTTTTAAGTGGATTATCCAGATCGGGTTATCCTCTTAATTTAACTCCAACAGATATCATTACATTAAGAGATAATTTACTTTTACCTCCAAATACAATTAGTGCTTTAATTATAGCATTTAATATAGCAGTTGATTTTATAGTTTTGAGTATTTTCTCAATTGTATTGATGTTCGTAGTGACTCTAATTCTCACTTTAAATAAAAAACTCTCAATAGAGGAAAAATTTGCTTACTTTTTTTTATTAAATCTCATTTCTAACGTTTATTTTGATTATGAACAATCGTTTGTTATTTTTCTCCCTTTAATTGTTATATTATTTATCAATTTAAAAAGTTATAATAGTATATCCAATTATATTAAACAAAATTTCTTCAACTTGCTGGGTCTGCTTGGAGTTATTTTGTTATATTTTATGCCACCTATATATTTATTTTATGAGCTTATTCCTATATCAATTAATATACCCTTAGCTTTGTTAATAATAAGACATACATTTGCTTACATTATCATTATCTTGGCTTTTTTAATGATGAAATTAATTCAAAAAAATGCCATACACCTAAAAAAAAACTAATCTTAATTATCATATAATAATTATAAGTATTTTATGACTGAAATCAATAAAATTCGAAAAGAAATTGATAAAATTGACAAAAAAATTTTAGATCTAATAGACGAGAGATTTAAGTTATCATTAAAAGTTGGTAATTTGAAAATGATTCAGCAAATCAAAATCTCTCAACCTATTAGAGAGCTTGAAATAATTGAAAAGCTAAAAAAAATTCCCTCTGTAGTAAAACCAAAATATATTGAGTCAATCTGGAAAGAAATAATTAGTGCTAGTAAAGAAATCCAACAATTAGATATGGGATGAATTGTTTTTATTACTAATTTAATTGCTATTTTTTAAAAAAAGTAAAATCCTAGAAATCAAGAGTGGTTTTTTTATTTAGTTAACTTTTTTACTTTCCAAAATATATACTAATAAAAAATTTGATTAAAAAGAATTATTCAAAAATTAATAGAGTTAATTTTTCTTTTTATTTTTAGAGGAATAGGGTTTTATTAAATGGGAAGTAGTATTAGAGTTGATGGTCGAAAATTTGATGAATTGAGGAGCATCTCAATTAAAAGGAATTATCTTAAATATCCTGAGGGTTCAGTATTAATAACTCAAGGAAACACTAAGATTATTATTACTGCTTCGGTTATAGAATCAGTTCCTAAGTTTTTAGCAGATACAGGAACTGGTTGGATTACTGCAGAATATTCTATGCTACCAAGAGCCACACAAACTAGAAATCAAAGAGAAACACACAGAGGGAGATCTATTGAGATTCAGAGATTAATAGGACGAAGTATTCGAGCAGCATTTAATTATGAAAAACTTGGAGAACGTACAATAAAGATTGATTGCGATGTAATACAGGCAGACGGTGGAACGAGATGTGCTTCAATTACTGGGGCATTTATAGCAGTTTTTGATGCAATTAATTATTTATATAACCAACAATTAATTTATGAATTTCCAGATTATAGGGTTATGGCAGCAATATCTTTGGGTATAAAAAATAATCAAATCCTATTAGATTTAAATTATATTGAAGATTCCAAAGTGGATGTTGATTTCAATTTGGTTATGAATGAGAATTCTGAAATAATTGAAATTCAGGGAACTGCTGAAGGCACTGCTTTTACTATCAACGAATTGAATGAAATAATGAAATTAGGGGAAAAAGGTATTTTAGAGCTAGTAAAAATTCAAAAAAGAGAATTAAATATTTAAAGACTTTCTTGAATTTTAGAAATTTTTAATGTGCTTCAATTCCCAATTGTTCTGGATGTTCTTGAAAATATTGAACACCTTCTTTAATAATATCAACAATAGATCTTGTCGGTTTCCAGCCGATTTCATTAAAAATTTTATCATTTCTACCAATTAATAAAGGAACTTCACTAGGGCGCAATCGATTTTTATCTACAAAAACATCAACTGAGATATTATATATTTTTTTTGCTAACTTTACATAATCTGCTATTGAGATTCCTTTTCCCGAGCATACATTGTAGGGTTCGCCATATTTTTTCTTTTCGCTAACTAAAATATATGCGTTTACAGTATCCTTAACGTGTGTAAAATCTCGAATAGCATTTGGGTTTCCTATGACAATATTATCTCGCTTCTTTTCTAAAATCTCCACTATTTGTCTATGAATGACACTTGTGACAAATTGAATTCCACGCCTTCCACCTTCATGGTTGAATCCTCGTGTTATGATCGAAGGTAATCCATAAGAATTATGGTATAACCAAGCAATTTGTTCAGTTGCGCATTTTGAAATTCCATAAATACTTCTAGGACGGAAAGGATTTTTTTTTATATCTTCAGTAACAGGTACTTCATTAGGATCTACTAAACCATATTGCTCACTACTACATGCGACTTGAATACTTTCAAGTTCATTATCAAATCGTCGTGCAGCTTCAAATATTTTAATAGTCCCGATAATATTATTGTGAGCAACTCTTACTGGTTCTCGAAAGGATGTAGGAATGAAAGATTCAGCTGCAAGATGAAAGACTGCATTGGGACGGATTTTTTCAAAGATACTAAGAATTCTCTCTGCACTTGTAATGTCTGCTTCATGAAGATTTATTTTTCCTCTCAGATGTTCAATATTTTCATGCATAGGAACAGAATGTCTTCGAATAGTACCATGTATCTCACACCCTAGATCCAATAACTTTTCAGCTAAATGACTTCCTGCAAATCCACTAATTCCTGTTATTAGAACTCTTTTTTCATTCCAATAAGTTTGACTTGGTTCAACAGATATAAGATTCTTGAAATCCTCCAAATAATTATCAATTTTTTCTGGGTTAACAATAAAGCCTTGGTTTTCAAGTTCCCTAACACGTGGATTTTCTTTAATTGCTTTCTCAATTGGTACTAGA
This sequence comes from Promethearchaeota archaeon, assembly GCA_048941625.1. GTDB lineage: Archaea > Asgardarchaeota > Lokiarchaeia > Sigyniarchaeales > SOKP01 > Loki-b32. The sequence continues at coordinate 42,602 of JBHLNK010000002.1, forward strand.
TCACTCATATTATTAAAAATAATTGTTTGATTTTTAAGTTGATTATTAAATTTTCGTGAAGATCTTATTAATCTTATTAATGAGTATTACTAAATCTATTAAAAATAGGTTTTTAACCTTCATGACATATAAAATCTATTTTAGAACATTATTGATTATTTGAATCCATTTATCAACATTTTTATTAATATTATGGTTCTTTTTAACAAAGTTATAGCAGTTTTCTGAAAATGAAAGATATAATTCATCGTTATCAAGTAATAAATTAAGATTTTTGACCATTAAATCAAAATTATTTTCACACCATAATCCAATTTTATTTTTTGTTAAAATTCCATCTGGATTGACATTTAAACTAATGATTGGAGTTCCGAATAGAGAAGACTGAATGAAAGTATTGGGAAACCCTTCATAAATCGAAGTATTTATGAAAATTTCTGCTGCTTCAAAGTATGCATTGATGTTATGAAAGGGAACATATTCTATAAATTCTAGATTAGAAATTTTAGAAGCTTTGTCTTTAATTGCACTCCAATATTTTAAATTACGTTGTTTTTCGTCAGATTTATTACAAATCATTAAGAATTTTTTATCTGAAAACATCTCGGCTAGTTTAATAAATAGTTCTGGTCTCTTCCAATCAATTGCTCTACCAACCCAGAGAATATACTTTTTATTTTTTTTTTCCAACAGATTAATCTTATAACTACTTTTAAGAATAGAAATATTCTCAATTTTTTTTTTTTTTAACTTTTCTAGTGTTTTAATTTGTTCATTATTCTGGGCTATAATATGATTAGCGTTTTCTAATCCATACTTATAAAATTTACCAAAAAACCCTTTTTCAAGTTCACCATTTACATCGTGTAAATTAGCGATCGAGAAAAGAAATTTTTTCTTAAAAAGTTTACAATAAAAAGCACAAATACCTGTCACTTTTTCAGCCTGTCTTTGAATGATAATATCAGGATTAATTCTAATGAAGTAAATAAATAGATTTAAAAGACTTAAAAAATAAAAGGAAATCTTTCTTTTAAACGGTCTTAAATTATGAAGAAACATATTGCCTATCGTTTCAATTTTATTAGGTGTTAAATTATAATTCCCAGTTATTACATGCACATCAAATTTAGGATTATTTGCTAACTCCTTTGATAAAATATAGAGCTGTACACCAGCACCACCACCGAAAAATTGTCGAGTACATTTTTTGTTATATAATGGATAACCTAAAATTGAAACAAAACATATTTTAATCTTTAATTGTTTTTCCTTCACTTTCATTATTATTATAAATAAAGTTAGAATCTTTTAAAAAATAAACATAGTAAGTAGATTTGGCTCTCTATAATTTAACAATTTACCTAAAAAAATAAAACTTAGTGTAAAAAAATAATAAAGAAAAATTATAATATTAGTTGTAAAGATAGTTTGAGCTAATTTATATTAATTATAAAATATTAATTCGAGTTGTCATTAAACAATATGAATTACCAGATATTTTATTAATAAGTTAATTATGGAAGCTTCAACAGTTTCAATATATAAGTTAAAAAAAAAGAGTTATCCTAGAATAGCACCTTTTAATCCTAGTGAATTTTATCCAGAATATCCATTTAAAGAGATATCTAATAATAAAAACTATATTTATGAGGGCTTTCGGTATTTACTTAATTTAATGGGTTTGGATAAAAAAAATTGGAACAATAAGGAATGGAATCCATTAGGCGAGATAATTAAGCTTGGAGATTCTGTAGTGATAAAACCAAACTTAGTTTTGGATAATTTACAAAATCAAGATTGTATTACAACCCATACATCTCTTATTCGTGCAATAATTGATTATGTGATCATAGCTTTAAAAAAAACAGGAGAAATAATTGTAGGAGATGCTTCATTACAAAAATGTAACTTCGAAACATTGATCCAATATAACGGTCTTCTAAAAACAATAAATTTTTATAAGTCTAAAGGAATAAATATAAAATTAATAGATTTTAGAAGAGAGGAAATGAGAATTAATAAAATTAAGTCTACAAGTTCTGATAAAGGGATTGAGATCGTAAAGCTTGAAGGTGATCCAAAAGGATATAAAGTAATTAATTTAAAAAAAGGAAGTAATCTGTATAAACTTAGTTTAAATAACGGATATAAAAAATTTAGAGTGACAAATTATGATCCGAAAATAATGAAAATGGCGCATAATCAGCTTGATCATAAATATTTAATAAGTAACTCAATTATTCAAGCAGATGTAATAATAAATGTTGCTAAATTTAAATCTCACAGAAAAGCAGGAATTACAGGGTGTTTAAAGAATTCTATAGGAATTAATGGAAGTAAAGATTGGTTACCTCACCACAGATATGGGGCTTTAAGAGAAGGGGGAGATGAATACTTAAAAAAAAACGCTTCAAAATATTTATATGGTAAATTAAATGATATTGATGATATTTTCCTAATTAAATATACTCCCATTTACAGGTTTTTATACTATCCCCTTTTATTTTTAAGGATAGGATTAAGAAAACTGATAAATTTTGTATCTAATGATAAAACTCTTGAAGGAGATTGGCATGGAAATGATACCATTTGGCGAACAATTGCAGATTTAAATCAAATTCTAATATACAGTGATAAAACAGGTAAAATTAGAGATAAACCCCAAAAAAAAAGGTTATATTTTTGTGATGCTGTCATTACCGGTCAATCTGAAGGACCACTTTCTCCAATTCCAGTAAAATCAGGAATTATAACAGGAGGATATGACCCATTAATGGTAGATTTCGCAATTGCAAGTATTATGAACCTAGATTATCAAAAAATTCCCCAATTACTTAAATTATTTAAAATACGAGAACATTCAATTTCAAAATATAAGACAACAGATCTTTTAATTATTTCAAATTTCCTAAAATGGAATAATAAGAGATATAATCAATTAACCGAATTTCTAAGTTTTATACCTTCTTATGGTTGGAAAAATATTATTAACAATAATTACAAATAAATCAAATATAAAATTCACAAAATAATATGTTTAGAAAATTTTTGTTTTATTTGTATTTAACAAAAGAATTTAGATTACTTTATTTCAAATTTCTAAGAGAGTATTTCTATATAAAAAGAAATATATATAAATCAATACAATATAACATTTCCATTCAAAAAGAGAGATTATATCGAATTTTAAATCATGCTGTCCAAAATGTTCCATATTATCAGAAAATCGCACATGAACGAAATATTGAACTAAATAAGGATAATATTTTTGAAGATTTAAAACAATTCCCTATTTTAACTAAGAGTCTATTAAGAAAAAATTGGAAATTACTTCATATAAAATTAAAAAATATTGATTATACAATTAATACCTCAGGAGGAACAACAGGGGAACCTGTTAAATTTATTCAAAGTAGAAAATATAATATTCTCAATTTTTGCTCTAAAATTATATTTAACGAAATTGGAGATTATTACCCTGGTGATAAGTTAGTAAAGTTATGGGGTAATGAAAAGGATATATTAGAGATGACAGAGGGTAAATTTATAGCTTTTGTTAATAAATATTTTAGAAATATTATCTTTCTTAACTCTTTTAAAATGTCAGATAAAGATATTTTTAGGTATATCAATGAAATTAATCTTAAACGCCCAAAAGTAATTCTAGCTTATGTCCAATCAATTTATGAAGTTGCTAAATTTATAGAATATAACAAGATTTATATTCATAAATTAAGATCAATAATTACTTCTGCTGGTGTTTTAACTGTTGAAGTGAGACAGTTCATAGAAAAGATATTTAATACCAATGTATATAATAGATATGGATCAAGAGAGGTCTCTGTAATTGGTTCAAGTTGTAATGAAGATTCGAAGATTCATATTGATATGTATAAGAAATATATAGAAGTCTTGGATGAAAACAATACCCCAGTAAAAGAACACAAAATTGGAAACATAATCATAACTGATCTTATTAATTACACAATGCCATTAATAAGATATCAAATTGGGGATAGGGGATCGCTAGATTTCTCACAATGTCGTTGTGGAAGAGGACTGATTAGATTAGATAATATAATTGGTAGAGTTGTAGATATATTTGTAAATGAAAAAGGAGAACGTATCGATGGTGAATATTTTACACATCTGTTCTATTTTAGAGATAATTTAAAAAAATTTCAAGTCATTCAAGAGAATATAAATTTAATTCGGATTAAACTTGTAACCATAAACAAACTGAAATTAAATGAATCTACTGTAGAGGATATAACTAAGAAGATCAAAATTGTTATGGGTCAGAATTGTAATGTTACATTTAATTATTTTAATGACATTGATGCTTCTTCTTCTGGTAAGTATAGATATACAATTTCAAAAATTAAGAATAATTAAAAAACTTCAGGTTTATGTAATGTTTTATAATAATATTGTAAAAAACTAAAAACTATCTTTATTTCAATTGCCTAAAATGCTGACTGACAAAGAATATTGGAACAAATACCATATTAAGAAAAACAAAAAGTCTAGAAAATCAATATTAAAAATATTAGAATTCTTTATAAAATGTTTAATCAACGAAAATTGTCTCAAATTGATGAAAACTGATTATTCTTCATTTCTTTTTTGGGAGATCATATTAGAAAAACATTTGAAAAATTATGATAGATCGAATATAATTGAAATTGGCAGTGCACCAGGGGAGAGATTGGTAAAATTTAATAAAAAATTTAAATTAGTCCCTTTTGGCGTAGAATATTCTGAGGTAGGATTTAAAAAAAATTGTGAAAATTTCTTAAAACATAAACTAGATCCTAAAAAGATCATACATGCTGATTTCTTTTCTAAAGAATTTCAAAATAAATTTTCAAATTACTTTGATGTTGTATTTTCATGGGGATTTATTGAACATTTTTCTAATGTCAAGAAGGTTATCGATTATCATTTAGACATTCTTAAAAAAAAAGGAATGTTAATTATTGTAATTCCAAACATCCAGGGTTTGAATTTTGCTCTAGGAAGTTTTTTTTTGAAAGAAAGTATTGCAAAGCATAACCTGACAATTATGGAAAAAAAAATTTTTAAGAATTTATTCAATAAAGACAAATTGGAAATTCTTTATTGTGATTACTTTGGAGTTTTTAATGTTCATTTATTTTATACAAATAAAAAAGGGCTAAGAGCTTATATCCTCAAAATCATGAAAAACTATGTTAGACCAATTTTAAATTTTTTATTTAGAATTCTTTTTAAAGAGAAAGGATTCGAAGTTAAATATCTAAGTCCTTATTTAATATATATCGGTATTAAAAAATAATTTAGTAATATAAAATCATAATAAGTAAAACCTGTTAAATCTTCCAGTACTTTAGATAATCTAGGAAGAGATTTTAATAAATTGTATAATTAAGATAAAAAATTAAACATTTAGTTCCTAATCTTAATGTCTTAAATCATAATATCTACGATATATCGCTTTAACAAACCACTCAAGAAATGTTATTCCAAAAAGAGTTTTTTTAAAAATACTTAATAACTTTGATAATTGGATTTGAAAATCTTTTTGAAAGGAATAATTACCAACACGTCTTAAGACCTTCGTATCAATTATACCGAGCTTTTTAAAGATTGCTTTAGATATAAATTCTGCATTAGTTTGTTTACAAAAAGCTACATATACTAACATTTTTCCTAGTTTAGGAGGTTCATAAGCATTCTTCAACGCTATTTTTTGTATTTTGTAATTACAGTTATTTGCCAATTCATTAAAGAAACTTCTTGGATAATAATAACGACAATGATTTACCCAATTTTTTGGTATTGGTAATACATGTATCATAATTCCATTTACTTTGCATATGTCATGTATAGTTTTGAAAACTTGATATTGATTATTCACATGTTCAGTTGTTCCATAATTGGTAATTAGATGGAACCTATTAAAAAAAGATTTATGTAATGGATGATTTAAATCAACAATTAAAGCTCCATTTAGTCCATTTAAATCAAGAGAAATATGCTCTAAAACGTTTTTCTTTAATGTATAATATTCCTTTGCCGGTAAGTTATCATTTGCTATGGTTTGACTTCCAAGTTCACACATTCTTATTTTTTCCCAGTTAAATCCAACACTTCTAATTATTTCTTCCTCAAAATCATTGGTATTAGATGTTATGCCCATTTTATTGTTTTGTTAAAAATAAATAATTGTTTTGATTAAAAATTGAATATTTAACAAGTTTAATAGTAAAAAAGATGAGATCCTTCATAAATTCAATTATATTTCTTTGTTATAAAATATCGACATGTTCCAAATGCATAATTTATACCATAATCTCAAAAAAATATAGTAAAAAGTAATAATTCCCAATTAAAATTTGGTTTATTTATTGAAAAATTTCATAACAAAGAAGTTGTGTTATTATATTTTTGATAATATAAAATTACTTTTTTGATTTTATAAGGAACACTAAAAAATGAAATGGAATTCTTAGAATAATGATCACCTCAATAAATATATAAAAAATTAATTTTAAAAAAAATATGATACCATATTTTTCATAAAATTCCTTATTAACAACTCTCTTAAAAAAGAGTAATTTCTTTATTTTTAAAAAATATATTATCAAAAGCATCAAAACACCAATAAGAAAAAAAGCTGAGTGGATAAATAAAAGAAAAGGAAAGGAAATAATATATAGGGAAATCAGGAATGAAAATAAAAACTTCACTATATTGAGCTTTTTATTTTTGAATGAAAAAAATAATGCATTTTCAATCCAAATTGTCTTCTGATGTATTAATTCGCTTATAGTAGATGAATAATCAACATAAATTCGATGTCGATAATCATATAGTAAATAAGAATTAAAACCTTTTGAATAAATATCAATACCCATAGATTTATCTGTAGCATAGTTTTTATTTTCTGTAAATCTCCCAATTGATTTTATTACTTCGTATTTCAAACAAAGAGATTGGCCAGTTATTGGAGGATTAGATACATGTCTAGAAAATTTTGTTTTTGGGCTATAAAACCTGTCAAATAGTAAATATTTTACTAAATCTTTACTTTCTTGATTCTTTAAAGGCCTTACTCCCCCTAAAACTATATTTTCATCAAGATTTGTTATAGGATATATCATTCTTAACAGAATTTCATCTGATAAATAGCTATCTGCATCTATAAAATATACAATCCCCTCTGAGATAAATTGAAGACATTCATTTAATGCCCTAATTTTTCCTAAAGAAGGTCGATCTGCACCTCTTTTTTGATATAAGATAATGAAATTATCATATTTCTTAAAGGAATTCGCAATTTCAATCGTCTCATCATTCCCTCCTGCATTTACAATAACTTTGATTGCAGGATATGTAAGATTCTTTATTGAAACTAACAAATTCTTAAATATTGTACCTTCTTTCCAAGCGGGAATAATAATATTAACCAAGGGAAGTATATTTAAAGCATTTAAAGGTAAAAAATCAGGATCTTTAAAGTTTAAATAAATCTTAATGTTCTTTCTATCCCGGAGGAAGTAAAGAAGAGTATAGATAATAATTATAATAAAGATGATAATAAGTATAAATCCTATTGAACTAATAAAATTTAAAATAATTCTGATTAGTTCTAAAGTCCAATTAATTAAATTCATTTATAAATTTCTAGATTTGATAAATTTTTTGAATTTTATTAAATAATTGAGGAAGTACAACTTATTATTTATTTTTTTTTTATTTAATAAAGTATTTCTAATAAGTTATTTTTAGAAAGAAAAAGCTTTTGCATAATTCAATTCATCATAAATGGAATTTTTTAAGATTTATTATTTCCCTAAAGGAATTTCATTAGTCAAAGATAAATTCTTATAATTAGATAAAGCCATCAAGATAGTAGAACTTTTTTGAAAGTTTTAAGATATATTTCAATTATATTTTCCCATAGAAATTCATTTATAACTCTATCATGACCTGCTTGCCCCATTTCTAATCTTAAATCTTCATTATCATAAAGAATCATTATTTTGTCGATTAAGTCTTCTAGATCTTCTGGTTTTATTAAATAACCGGTTTTTCCCTCGATAATTGCCTCAGGTATTCCTCCACTTCTTGTTCCAATTACAGGCAAATTATAAAAATTTGCTTCTAAAAATACAATACCAAATCCCTCAATGGTATTAGAACTCATGATTGAAGGCATAATAAACAGATCTGACAGTTTATAAAATTTGTTTCTTAATTCATTATTACAATTTCCTAAAAAAAAGACCTTATCTTCTAAATTTAATTTCCTTGTGAGATCTTTTAAATTTTGGGTATCAAGACCACTTCCTATTAAATAATATTTAATTTTGATGGAAGGCCTTATTTTTAAAATCCTTTCAATAGATCTAATGACTAAATCAAAATTTTTTCTAAAATTTTGACGTCCGACGCTTAATATTATAAAATCATCATCAGAAAGATTTAATTCCTTTCTTATTTCTAGCTTTGAGTTCTGAATTTCAGAATCTTTTAAACTTATTGCTCGATTAATAACAATTAACTTTTCCTCATTTAGATTATAGATTTTTCTAATAAATTGTCTCATTTTGGTTGAATTCACAATAATTTTCTCTACACTTTTAAAATACGAAGATTTAAGATGAATAGCTTTTTTAGCTAAGAAATCGTTGCCATGTGCTAAGGTGACAACTTTTTTATTAAATATTGTACCAAGAAAAACAGCTAAAATAAGTATATTTCCGGAATTAGAAGAAACAATCAAATCAAAATCTAAATTAGTTAAATATTGTGATAGACGGCGTATATTATCTATTGTTTCAATTAAAGCTTTAGGTTTTATAATAAGGTATGAAATGATATTTAATCTATGAAATTGACTGATTTTTTTATCTCTTAGGATTTTCCAAAATGAATGAATTAGATAAAAATAGAACTTCTTTTTATTAAATATTTTTAACAAGTTTCTTATAGTATCTTTCCGATTATTCATTACATTGAAGATGTTCTTGTCTTTATAGGTAGGATTAAATATGTAAATTTCTTCTCCTTTTTCTTGAATAAAGTTGTAAAGATTTACTAGAGTGTGTGTGATTCCTCCAAGATATGGAAAAAAGATATCAGTTATGAGAACAATTTTCATATTTCAACAAAATTTTCATATTTTAAATTTTTTTTTATTAGAGGCTTCTCTCAATACCAATAAATTCTATAAGAGATTGAGATGTTTTAAATTTCAATGAAAAAATGAGTGTTTTTTTTCATTAAATATTAGAATTGAGTATTATATTAATAAAATATATAATTAATATCCTTAACTTTGCTACAATTCTAATTTTCAAAAGAAAAGTTTACACTATACAATATTTAATAAAATTAAGGAAAGGAAAATTAATTTATTATTTAAGGAAGAATTATAGTAATTTTAAAATAACTTGAGAAAGGAACTTTTTTCAAAGTTAAGTATATAAAATTTTGGAAAGAACTTTAAGATAATGAACATGCTTCAATGGAGATCTATAAAAAGAAATCTTAAACAAATTAATGCATTGGTAGAAAGAAATATATATATAGAAGCTCGTTTTAAAACAGGTCTATTTTTAGCTTTTTTCAGACCATTTCTTCAAATTCTTATGCCCCTTATTGTTTTTGGAACAATTTTCACAATAAGCGAGGATTATCAACTTGGTTATTGGGAAAGTAATACATTTTTACTTTTTATTATAATTGCTTTTTGTATTCAATATCTTAGACAAATGATTACTAGGTATGTATATACATTTCAACATGAAAAATATTGGAAAACTTTACAAGCATTGATGGTTGCACCTTTAAATTATTTCAACATTTTAATTGGATTTTTAATATCAGAACTTGTTTTTATAAGCATACCAATTTCTTTTTTTTTAATTTTAGGCTTTATACTTTTCCCTATTTCTTTTTTTCAAGCAATTTTAGTTATAATAATGATATTAGTGATTGCAATAACATTTGGATGTATTGGATTAATAATGGGAATTCTAGTAATATCTAGAGAAGGATTATATAAAGCAATTGATATAGGATTAACTTTTATTATCGCATTAAGCTGTATTAGTTATCCATTGCAGATTTTTCCAGAATTTCTTAGAATTGTTATTATTATAAATCCATTATACTATTTATTTGACCTAGTACGACTAGTTTGGTTATTAGGATTTGATTCCGCTTTAGCTCTTAATTTTATTACACCAACTCATATAATTATTGTAACTCTAGGTGTAATATGTTTACCCATTATTGCAATATATCTATTTAAAACATTCTATAAAAAATATGGAATTACTGGTTATTAATATGAACGAATCTAATCTTTCTGTAGATATAAAAGGCGATGACATGTCAAAGTATGATATTGAGATTTTCAATTTAACTAAAAAGTATTCACTTAAAGGAAAAGGCAAAAAAATCACAGCACTAAATAATATTAATCTAAAAATTAAAAAAGGTGAGATTTTTGGACTTCTTGGACCTAATGGAGCGGGAAAAACGACTATGGTGTCAATATTAACAACACTAATACAACCAACAAGCGGATATGCAACAATTCTAGGATACAATATTTTGAAACAACCAAAACTAATTAAAAGGAAAATTGGATTAATGCTTGGAGGGGAAATGATCTATTACAGGCTAACAGGTTATAATAATCTAAAATTTTTCTGTAAACTTTACAATATTAAAGACTATAAACTCAAAATTAATAAATTGGCTGAAAAATTTAACTTAACTCAATGGTTAAATCAATATGTAGAATATTATTCAACAGGAATGAAAGTTAAATTAGCTTTAGCCCGTGTATTATTAGTTGATCCACAAATATTGTTCTTAGATGAACCAATGTTAGGGTTGGATCCGAATATAATAGAAGAATTGATTGAAATTTTAATAAATATGAAAAAAACAATATTTCTTACTTCACATCAAATGTATATCGTTCAGAAACTATGTGATAGAATAGGTTTTCTTAGAGAAGGAGAAATTATTAAGGTTGATAGTCAACAAAATTTTAAGAAGTTATTACAGGATGAAATAAAATTTCAAATGAAAGTGAAAGAAGAGAAAAAACAGTTAATTGCTAAATTAAGTTCAATGGATTTTATAAATAATGTTGAGTCTAAGGAGGAAAATATTTATTTTTCCATAATAAATCAAAAATTTTATCCTAAACTGTTTAATGTACTAAAAAATTTTCAAATTATGCAATTCAATGAATTAGAACCAAGTTTGAATGATATATTTATTAGATTAAGTATTTAAAAGTTAAATAAATTAATTCTAATTACGGTTAGGAGATATAATTTATTGAAAATTATTCATACTTACAGGCAACATCCAGGAGATACTGGTTCAGATATTTTTTTCGATGAGTTAACAGATGAAATGAAAAAAAAAACTTTGAACATCAAAATCATTACATCTGATTTAATTAGATGGGGTAAACATTTTAAGTATTATACTACAATTAGAGAGAAAAATAAAAGCTTAGGAATAATTAGAATTCCATTTACACTGTTAAGATTTATTAATCCATGGTTTTTTAATCTTAATAAAAATAGTAAATTTAGGCAATTAGATAAATTCATTTTTAAGTTCGAAAAAAAAATCATCCGATTTTTGAGGGTTTTGTCATATAAATTGAATCTCATTATTCCTTGGGGTTTATTTCAAGATGAGTTGGGTTGGAAATTATTTTTAATCTTAATAAAACAAAATTTTGATTTTATTCATACAACTTGTATTCCTAGGTCATGTATTACTGCTTCATTATTAGCAGCTAAAATCAAAAAAATACCAATAATGATTACACCCTTTTATCATTATCAAGAAAAAAGATTTTATGAAAATGATAAATTCTGGATGAGGATCCTAAGAAATTTTGATTGTATAAATGTTTGTACAGACACAGAAAAAGATTATATGATACAGCATGGAATAAATTCTAAAAAAATAATTAAAGTAGGATTAGGTGTCTATTTTGATGAAATAAAACTCGAGAATGATAATAATTGGCGGGAGAAACTTCAGATTGAAAATGATAAATTTGTAGTTTTATATATGAATTCCATTATTTCTGATCCCCTTAAAGGTGTTCACCAAGTAATAGAAGCAGCTGCAAAATTACCAGAATTCCATTTTATCTTTGCAGGGAAGGATGAAAGAATTTGGAATAATATGATTTTACGTTATAATAAGAAATTTGACTTAAAAAATTGTCATTTTGTAGGATATGTTGTTGGTAAAGCTAAATACTCATTATTCCATACTTCAGATTTAATTGTACGCCCCAGTATTAATGAAGCGTTAGGTATTTTTTATTTAGAAGGTATGAGTGCTGGAAAACCAATTATTACCTCTAACATTGATTCTATGAAGGAAATTTCAAACAATGTAGGTTTTTGTGTAGAACATGGAAATGTTCAGGAATTAATTGAAAAAATTAAAATTCTCCAATCAAATAAGAGTCTATACCATGAATTTTCTAAAAATGCTATTAAGAAAAGTGAAGGATATAGTTGGAGAGTAATCTCAAGAAAATTTGAAAGGTTATACGATATTTTATTAAAATTACAAAAATAAAATTAAAATAGTAAATTATTAACTTTTTTTATATACAATTAATTATATTAACTAAGATTAAGAAATTTCACCTTAAATAGAAGAAATCTAAAATCCGAATTATTATGCTTAAGGTCAAAAGTTTAAATATTCTTAAAAAAAAAATATTTCTTGGTCCTTTTTCAAATTATATAGATATTATTTACGAAGGAGTTCTTAATATCTTCGAGATACTAAAAATTCGATTGTGGGTAGGAAAGTTTCTTAATATATTAAATCTCCGTATGGTAAGGGATATTAGAATTGATTTAAAAAATAAAAAGTTTTTTTTACAATTTATTAAAAGAGGTGATTTATGTTTTGATGTAGGTGCAAATATTGGTAAAATATCAAATATCCTTTTAAATATTGGAGCAAAAGTGATTTGTATAGAACCTCAAAAATCATGTTTAAAAAGTCTTAACATTTTATTTCGAAATAATGAGAATGTGATTATTGTAAATAAAGCATTAGGCGCAAAGGAAGGGAATGGAGAAATTTATATCTGTGATGATGCCAATGCAATGTCAACTTTATCAGAAGATTTTATAAATAAAAGTAGATACTCTGAAGATTATAATTGGAGAAAAAAATCAAAGGTGGCAATTACTACATTAGATAAGTTAATACAGATATATGGATTACCAAAATATTGTAAAGTTGATGTAGAAGGGTATGAATTAGAAGTATTCCAAGGTCTTTCTAAAAAAATTCCAATTATTAGTTTTGAATTTCATATGGAATTTATCAATATAGCAAACGAATGTCTAAAACTACTTTCCATATTAGGTGATATTGAAGTAAATTTTGCTAAAAGCGATGTAAAAGAACTAATTTTAGATAAATGGGTATCACCACAAGATCTAACAAAATTCTTAAAATCTATAAAAGATGAGTTTTTGTGGGGAGATATATATGTTAAATTTATATAATATTATGAATATTTTATAGGAAGCCATATCAAAATAATTGATATTAATTGATATTATTTTTTCGCCATATATACCTTGTTAAGAAGAAATTAAATGAGTTCTTGATAAAAGCTTTCCAAAATTCCAATGAAAATAAAACATTCATTCTTGAAATAATATTTATGAAGATAAAGATTTTTGACAAAAAAATCTTAGGATTATTTATGATAATAATGACTAATCTTTCTCCAATCTCTGATTTAACACGATTTAGTAATATTTTTTGAACTTTTGGAAGGTGACTTAACATTTTATTAATTATGAATATTCTATCTTCAAGTTGGGATAAGCGAGATAATGGATGATAATAAGATTGGCCATTGCAATAAGGTTTAATCATCCTTATAGTAGTACTGACTGAATTATCCCAATAATTCCAAAATATTTTTGATGAACATAAAGTATCACCTGCCATCATAGCTTGCGTCATAAGTACCTGTTGCATGTATGTGCACCCTATAAACTCTTTTGCTTGATTAATGTTTAATGGTTCCTTTTTTATTACTAAACCTGTTAAAAAATGTATATTAAAACCTAATTCAATTAATGATTCAGCCCCCCCTTTATAAATTCTATCATTGAACATTATTGGAATTTTATTCTTATGTGATCTTTTATCACCTACCGAACCAACTATAGTTGATAAATTTTTCTGTTTTTTAATTATATTTAGTATGTATGGGAATGCCTCAATATCAGGATTCTCATCATCACCGCAAAAAAAAAGAAATTCTCCGTTAGCTCGTTCAACTAATTTAAGAATATTTCCATCAAAACCTAGATTTTTATCATTTCGAAAATATTTAATCCGATCATCTTTAATACTTTCAACTAATTCCTTTGTATTATCTACTGAAGCATTATCACTTATAACAATTTCAATTTCCTCGCTTTTAAACTTAATAATCTTATTTAATAAATCATATAGAATAGTGTCTCGATTATAAGTGGGAATGCATATACTCAAAATCGGTTTTTTTATAAAAATCCACCATTATTTTATGTATTCATGAAATCCTAAAATTTTCTAGCTTAATAATTATAGTCATGCTTTAGAATAAAGATTTTATTGTTTATTTATCTAATATTAAAAAGATTTGCTAATTTACATGGATGTACGTGAAAGAAGTATAATAGAATGTTATTATATCATATCATTTTTAAGTATTGAATTTAATTTTGAATTATCTCCCCAAAAAGCCATAGGTACATAATCTGGATATGGATAATACCCCAAGTTTAGTTTTATGGATTTGCCTTTCTTTTTAATATAATTTTCAACTAATTCTTTTATAGAAATAGGTTTCCCACTACAACAGTTAATTTTTCCAGTTATCTTCTTCTGTAATGAAATTCTCACAATATATTCTGCTACCTTACTAATATGTAAATAATCTCTAATTTGTTCTCCACCAGACATATTAAATATTTCTTTATCATTTTCTAAGGCTTTATCTAGTTGGGCGATTAGTGAATTTGGATTTTGACCTTGTCCATACATATAAAAAAGTCTTATCCACTTGAAACTAAAATTAAATTTATCATTTAGTAATTCAATAAATCTTCTTAATGTGTCTTTTGCTATTGAATATGCATTTATTGGATTAGTTTCTATATCTTCTGATAGACACCCACTTTTCATACCATATTCAAAACAAGTCCCAATTATGTTTACATCTTTTAGCCCATTTTTGATAATGTTCTTAATAAAGTTATAATTGGAAAATAGGTTTCTTTCAAAATGATAAAATTCATTATAATTAGGTAATCCTTCCCAAGATAAATGGATAAGAGAATCTGGTTCCTCAAAAAAAGTGAAATAATTCTTTTTAGATTCATTCAAATCACATTGAATATACTTTACTCTATCATACCATTCAAAATTTCGAATATTTTTAGTTAGATCAATTGAAGTAGCTATTATTTGATATCTATTTAAACTCAACAGTTCTTTCACTACATAATTTCCAATAAAGCCTGTCGCTCCAGTTACTAAAATTTTAATGAAAAATTCACCAGAAATTTATAAATTTCAAATTATTTTTTGCCCAATTCCATCAAAACCATTATCTAATAATTGCAAATTTTTATCCCTTTCTGAAATGTCTGAAAGCTTTAATGGCCATTCGATTTTTATTTTAGGGTCATTATATCTAATACCACCTTCCTTTTTTGGATCATAAAACTCAGTAACAAAATACAAAATTTCAATATTGTCTTCTAAAGATTGAAATCCATGGGCAAATCCTTCAGGAATATAAAGCATTTTCATATTACTTGCAGATAAAATTTCTCCATACCAACTCAATAATGTAGGAGAATCCTTTCTTAGGTCTATCGCTACATCAAAAATCGATCCTTTAATACACTTTATAATTTTTATTTCAGCTTTAGGGGGATATTGAAAATGCATACCTCTTATTGAACCTTTCCTCTTTGTTAAAGAATGATTAATATTTACTATATTCTTAGAATGATTGATTTGTTTCAATTCATCTAGGCAAAAAACACGAACAAACATGCCACGATCATCCAAAGATGGTTTTGGTTCGATGATATAAAGATCTTTTATTTTGGTTTTTTTAAATTCCATTTAAACAACTCTAATTTTCAATTTTTTGAAAATACTGCTTTATTTGACTAACATCAAAATCATAATCAATCTCTTCTTCTAAGTACCAATCACAAATAAATGAAATTGTTTGATCTATACTAAGTTTTGGTTCCCATTTAAGGTACTCATAAGCTTTTGAACTATCTATCAATAATAATTCAGTTTCATGAAATTTGTTATTTTCTTCTTGAGAGGGTGTTTTAATTCTTCCTTTCCCAATTTGATCTATGATTTTTTCAGCAATTTCTCTAACTGAAAATATATTATTATAGTTTGGACCAAAATTCCAAGCTCCTGAATATTTTTTTCCGTCTTCCCACATTTTTATAGCCAGAATTAGAAAACCTCTTATAGGTTCAAGAACAAACTGCCATGGTCTAATATAATTTGGATTTCTTATAACAATTTCTTGATTGTCTCTAATTGCTTTTAAACAATCTGGAATTAATCGATAATCTTGCCAATCACCACCACCAATAACATTCCCACATCTAACTGAAGCAATAAATTTATTAATAAATGGTGTTTCCAAATTTAAAAATGACTTTCTATATGCAGAAGTTATTAATTCAGAGCAAGATTTGCTCGAACTATAAGGATCATATCCTCCTAATCGATCCTCTTCTTTGTAACCTTTCTTTAATTCTTGATTTTCATAAACCTTATCTGTTGTACAATTTACCATTAATTTACATGAGCCTTGATTTCTAAAAATTTCGAAAAGATTTACAGTTCCACCAACATTAATATCATATGTTTCCTTAGGATTAAGATAAGATTTTTTAACAAGAGGTTGAGCAGCAAGGTGAAAAACTATTTGTGGTTCATATTTATTAAAAACTTTATTTAATTTTTTAAAATTTCTTATATCTCCAATAATACTAACCATTTTATCTTTAAGGTTACTCACAACAAAATTATCATTATGAGTATGAGGTGGCAAAGCATAACCAATAACTTCAGCACCTAATTCGTTAAGTGTAATTGATAACCAAGATCCTATAAAACCAGTATGTCCTGTAATCAATATTTTTTTATTTTGAAAAAAACTACCAAATATTTTTTTCATTTCCAAATCTTCCAATAAGCTTTATCTTTGTTCCATATATCATTTAAATACTCAACATCTCTTTCATGATCCATACAACCCCAAGTACCTTCATGTTTATACACCATAATCTCTCCAATTGCAGCTAATTCTTCTAATGGACCTCTTTCTAAATCACAATCTTCATCTGGGGTTAAATAACTAAGAAATTTTCTATTAAATACCATAAATCCACCGTTTATTAATCCGATTGAGGTCTGTGGTTTCTCTCGAAATAGTAAAATTTTTCCATTTTTTTCACTAATTTCACCAAAACGAGAAGGGGCATGAACTCCTGTAATTGTTAATAATTTCCCATGAGATTTATGGAACTCTAATAATCTTGAAATATTAATATCCGCTAAACCATCCCCATAAGTCAACATATTTATCTCAGAGTCTAGATACTTTTCAATTCTTTTAATTCTACCTCCTTTAAGAGTATTTAATCCAGTATCAATCAATGTTACTTTCCAATTAATCTCTTCTTTAAAATCATAAAATTTAATTCTTCCATTAGATAAATCTATAGTAAAATCATTGTTCTTCATATCATAGTTATAAAAATAGTCCTTGATTACATTTCCTTTCACTCCTAAACATATAATAAATTCATTGAAACCAAAAAAAGAATAAATTTTCATTATATGCCATAAAATTGGTTTATTTCCAATTCTTACCATTGGTTTGGGAATTAGTTCGGCCATAGATCCCAAACGTGTGCCCCATCCTCCTGCTAAAATGACAACTTTCATTGTACATCTTCTATTTTAGATATCTATTTACTTATTATGTTTTTTTAATTAAAGAAACATATGTTTATTATTATTTACCCAATCTATTAATTTTTTAACACCTTTTTTAGGGTTGATCTTTGGATTCCAATCAAGAATTTTTTTAGCTTTCTCAATATTAGAAATATATACTTTTTGATCACTAGGTCTCCATTCATGAAAATCAAATTCGATTTTTTTTCCTAATTCTTTTTCTAATATCTCAATCAATTCTAATAAAGACAGTGTATTATTAATACCTCCTCCAATACAAAAAACATCATGTTTTAGTTTTTCTGATTTTTGAAGATATGAATCAAAAACATTAATTAAATCCGATATATATAGAATATCTCTAACTTGCTTACCATCTCCGAAAATTTTAATGTTCTTACCTGTGATAGCAGAAATAACAAAATGAGCAACCCAACCTTGATCTTCAAATCCGAATTGCCTTGTTCCATATATGCATGACATTCTGAATACTGCTGTTTTAAGGCCATATATGTGAGCATAATCTTGAAAGTAAAGATCAGAACATAATTTTGAAGTTCCATAGGGAGTATGTTCACATAGATCAATCGGGAAATTTTCAGAAATACCGTTCGAATATTCATCATCAAATTCATATCGAGATTCTTTCTCTATAACATGACATTGATTTACATTATTCCCAAATACTTTATTTGTGGAACATATTATCATTGCAGGATCTTGTTTTGATTCTCGTACTGATTCTAAGAGATTAAAGGTTCCTATAACATTGTTCTCGAAATCAGCTGATGGATGTATTACCGATGTTGTCACTGCTGTTTGAGCTGCTGTATGAACAACCGCATCAATTTCATTATTTTTAAATATTTCTTTAAGAAATTCAAAATTACGAATATCTTTTTCATAGAAGTTTATATTTTTATACTTATGCAAATAATCCCAATTATAACTATCATATAGAGAATCTTTTTTAAGCAATACTGATCTCGAAAGGTTGTCAATTAATATTATTTCTTCGATTTTTTCATCATTAGCATAAAACTCAGCAATATGGGAACCTATAAATCCCCCTCCACCAGTAACCAAAATTGTTTTCATCAGACTTCATTAAAATTATTAATTAATAGGAATTAACATTTATAATAATAAAAACTTAATTTATATGGATAACGAGGATTCTAAATTAAATAATCGATTGAATATATTCTAATAATAAATTCTTAGCAGTCTGAACAGAGTATTTCTTCTTAATTCTCTCATTTGCTTTATTATTAAGTGAATATCCGTTTTCTTTTACGAGTTTCATTTTCTCAATAAGATCCTCCACATTATCTCGCTTAAAGTAAAGAGGATAATCACGTAAAATTTCTCTATGAATCACAGTGTCTGAAGCAATGGTAATTTTGTTAAGAAACGCCGCTTCGACAGGTGTTAAACCAAACCCTTCAAAAATTGAAGGATCAACATAAAAATCTGATTGTATAATTGCTTTTAGAGCCTTTTCATGAGATAATGGAAAATGAGGACAATTTAATTTTATACTTTTATCATAATGAGGTCCAATCACAGCAATTTTTAGTTTTAATCTATTTGCTGCTTCAACAAAAATTTCTTGACGTTTGATTTTTACGATTCTACTAATATTTATTGCATCATACTTTTTATCTAGATTCCTGGGAAGGTTCTTAATAAGTTCTGAATCTGCAGAGAGATACCATACTTTTGACCCTAATTTTAAAAATCTTTTTGCTAAATATTGAGTATATTTTGAAATAGAGAGATTTAAATCTGATTTTTTTAGAAAATTTCTATAATTGAGTTGATAAAATACTTTATTTCGAAACTGCGTATTTACTATCCGATTAAATAAATTTATGGGATAATATTTATTTCTCGCTCCTTTTTGTTGAGAAAAAAGAAAATTTGCCCTTTTATTAATAAAATTATATTTATGATAACCATTATAAATTGTTTGCCTTGCTAATCTGGAGATTGAATTCAGATTGAAGCTTTTTTCCAACCTCCAAAGAGGAACATCTAAAATTACATTAATTAATTTAATTTTATGTCTTTTTATTTTATTCAGATTTTTATATACATCATATATATATGTGTGACTTTGACAAATAACTAGATCAACATTAGTAGAAAACTGATTAAAGAGTATATGATGACCATCATCTTCTAGTGATTTAAAAAGATGTTTTAATAAATTTCCTCCATAGAAGCTAATATTCATAGTTAAATATCCCTTATTCTGATTTATTTTAACGAATTATAATTTTAGGTTTAAATATCAGTTTTGACAATTTCAATTAGTCTTTCCATAATTTTCTCCCATGTATATTTTCTTAAGATTAATTCATACCCTTGGAGAGCTATTTTTTCACGAATTTCTTCATTTTTCAAATAATATTTGACCAGTTTTAAGCATTCTTCTTCATTACTAAACCAATCTAAATGAATTTTTTTTTTAAAAATTTTTTCTAGGTCTTTACAGTATTCACTTAATAGAAAAGATCCTGTTCCAATTACCTGGAATACTCTAACAGAGAAACCAACCTTTTCTTGATTAAAGTTTAATATGACTTTTGCAATTCTATACTTATTAACCAAATCTTTTAGATAGATTGGTTTGTTGTTCCATCCATTACCATAACATACAACATTTATTTTATTTTTTTTTAAAAAATTTATATATCTTTCACGCTTTTCAGAAAAAGTACCAACAAAGATAACATCGATTTCCTTTTTTACGACGATGTCGCTAGGCTTAAACATGCGTGTATCTATTCCTTGAGTTAAGAAATAACTATTAGCTCCTTTTTTGTTAAAATATTTATATACACTAGTATAAGATGAGCTACTCCAAGTGCTAAATTTGGCATATATATCGGCATTCATATTAATTGCAATACTTAAAGCATCCATGAAATAATAGAATGTGTGAGAATATTTATTCAACTTGGGAATTAAATTATAGTTAATTTCATTTGTTTTAGCTAATATTATCAAATCATAGTTATTGTGTTCTACCTCAGAAAACAAATTCTTATTCATGGACCGATTTCCTAATAAAAAATACTTTACAGTTTTTAGTTTTTTAGGGAGGAAATATAGCGTGTCTATCTTTTTAACTAAAAAATTAACAATTTTAACATAATAAATAAAATTAAGTTTTCTAAATCTTGTAGATAATTCTCTAAAATCAAATTTTTTAACAAGATGATTCTTTCTACTTAATTCTTGTGCCATAGGAATATTTGTCGACCAAGGTTTATTAAATACTCCTATAAACAATATTTTCATTTAATTCCCCCCAAGATATAACATATAAGTTTTATTATAATTAAATTAACATAATTATTATTGAGAAATTGCTAATTGTCCTTCAATTAAATAAAATAACTAAAATGATTATATAGAATATTTGATTTATCAAATAATACATAGCAATTTAAATTTTTCATTTTTCCAAAATTTCCAAACATTTATTGCTAAATTATTTATTTATGGATAAAATTTATCAATTTTATCTATGATAATATAAAAAAAGTATATAATCAGTGAATTTTTACTTAATTTAAATTTCTGTATAATTTTGATTTTATTTGAGTATGTATAGCATATCAGTTTTCTTAAAAAAACTTACTAACTTTATTAAATTTCCATTTTTTAAAAAACTGGTATTCATTTATCTTAAATCGAAAAATCCCTTAGAATTATCAGATTTAGAGTTCCAAACAAAATTTTCAAATTCGTATGCTCTGATCTCTGAATTAAGATCTAAAAAATTTCAAAAAATTATTAATAGACTAGAAAGTTACATTGGAATTGGTTATTTTGGGCCAAAAAAATATTGGGAATATCCATGGGTTTTGGCAAATCTTCAATTAAAAAAAGGTATGTCAATATTGGATGTAGGATGTGGTACAAGCCCTATCCAATTTTTACTTTCTGATTTAGGATGTAAAGTTACAGGAATAGATCCATATTTGAATATGAAATGGCATGGTATTAATCAAAAATTGAATAAAAGATTTAATTGTGATGTTAAATATCATCAAGGATCTGGGGAGTCTGTAAGTTTTAAGGATAATACATTTGATCGGGTAATATGTGTATCTGTCATTGAACATTGTAGAGAGAGTAAGAGTTTTAATGGAAAATATTTACCTTTAAATGAAATAGATCATAAACTTCAACAAAAAATGTTAAAAGAAATGATAAGAGTTCTAAAACCAGGAGGTTTATGCGTAGTAACGGTTGATTTCTTTATACCAAGGAATAATCTCTCGCTAGAATATAATATAAATGTTAGTAAGTTAATTGAAAGTGTTAAGGCAAATATGTTTGGCATTAAAATTAATGAACCTTTCCCTGGAGAACCAAACTTTAACTTTATTAGCTTAATTGAGAATTCTGATATTCAAATCGTTAATTATAGATCTCTAATACAGACTTCAATTGGATTTACTTTAAAAAAATAAATGTAAATTTTATTAACATCAATTATTTTAACACTATCTTTAAGAGAAGTAATAAAAATATTTTTTAATGAACTTTAATTATATTTAATTAAATATAATTAAAAAATGATAAAAACATTATGTCAAATGAAGAACATAAAGTCGAATACACTACGGTTTCAATTCCTAAACCTTTAGCAGAGAAAGTAAAAGAACGAATGAAAGGAACAGGTTTTTCTTCTGTTTCTAGTTATGTAACTTATGTATTGAGACAATTATTATCCTCCATAGAAGAAGAAAGGTCAAAGCAAGCATTTACTAAAGAAGAAGAAGAAAAGGTCAAAAAAAGACTAAGAGATTTAGGATATATAGATTAATTAGTTATAATCATTAAAAAGTTTAAGAAAACCGAGGTTTTAATATTAGATGATAGAACCACATGGAGGCAGATTAATTAGTAAAAATTTACCTAGATTTGAAAAAGAAAGAATAATCAGAGAAATTGATGAATTCAATAAAGTAATTGTCGGACCAGAAACAATAAAGGTTATTAAGAATATAGCTTTTGGAGTTTTCAGCCCATTAGAGGGATTTATGAATGAGAACGATTATAGTTATTCATTAAATACCATGTATCTAGAAAATGATATTGCTTGGCCTTTCCCAATAACTCTAGATGTCTCTGAAGAAGAAATTTATGATATAAAAAGTGATGATCAACTTATTCTAATGGACGATAGAGAAACTCCTATTGCTTTAATGAATGTAGAAATGATTTACAATTATAGCAAAAAGGAATATGCAAAAAAAACATTTGATACTTTAGATAAAAGTCATCCAGGAGTTAATAATGTCTTTAGTTATAAAAGCAAACTTATAGGAGGAAAAATTTACTTAATTAACGAACCTAGTCCAGTCTTTCCAAATTTAGATTTAAAGCCAATAGAAACAAGAGTACTATTTAAGGAAAAAGGATGGGATAGAATTGTGGCTTTTCAGACTAGAAATCCACCCCATTTGGGACATGAATATATTCAAAAAGCAGGATTAACGTATGTAGATGGATTATTCATCAATCCAGTAATTGGCAAGAAAAAAAAAGGAGATTTCTTAGATGATGTAATAATTGAGTCATATAAAGCTCTAATCGAAGAATACTACCCAAAAAATAGAGTTGTATTAAGTACATTTGAGACAGAAATGAGATATGCTGGGCCTAAAGAAGCTATATTCCACGCAATAACAAGGAAAAATTTTGGTTGTGATCATATAATCATTGGTCGTGATCATGCAGGAGTGGGTGGTTTTTATGGTCCTTATGATGCACACGATATCTTTGATAACTTTCCAGATTTAGGTATTAAACCAATAAAATTCAGATCTTTTTCAAAATGCTCCAAATGTAATTCTGTTGTAAATGATAAAATTTGTCCTCATCCACCAAAAATGCAGAATTATTTCGCTGGAAGAGAAATCAGAGAAAAATTAAAGAGTGGGATATCTCCTGATCCGGAAGTTATGCGGCCTGAAGTTACAAAAGTAATTTTACAATATGAAAATCCTTTTGTAACTTAATCTTCAACCATTCAATAGACTAAAAATTATGATTGTTATGAAGAATAAAAAAAAAATACTCGTTATAGGTTTAGACTGTGCTACTCCTAAAACTATATTTGAAGATTTCTTGGATGACTGTCCAACATTAAAAATGATGATAAAAAATGGGGTATATGGAAAATTAAGAACATGTGATCCACCGATTACTATTCCTGCATGGATGGTTATGTCAACTGGTAAGAAAGCGGGGACTCTTGGATTATATGGATTTAGACATAGAAAAGATAACTCATATGATGATTACTGGATCGCAACATCAAATAATATAAAAGAGCCAAAGATATGGGATATAATAGCAAAAAAAGGTTTGAAATCCTGTATCTTAGGGATACCTCCAACATATCCTGTTCAGCCAATAAATGGGTGGGTTGTTTCAGGTTTCATTACTCCTGATATATCGTCAAATTTTACATACCCCTCAGAATTAAAGAAAGAGATAGAAGAAAATATTGGGAAATATATTATAGATGTGAATTTTAGCGTAGACGACAAATTAGTTTTATTAACAGAGATTTATGAAATGACAAAAGTTCAATTCAAAACAATAAAGTATCTATTACAAAATAAACAATGGGATTACTTTAAATTCGTAATTATTGGATTAGACAGATTTCATCATGCCTTTTGGAAATTTTATGATAAAAATCACCCTAAATACAAAACCAATAATCAATTTGAAGGAGAATTAAAGAAATTTTATCAATATTTGGATAAAGAAATTGGAGAAATATTGAATTTACTGGACGAGAATACAAGTGTAATGGTCGTCTCAGATCATGGTGCAAAAGCTATGAAAGGTTTAATATGTATTAATATGGCTCTTGAAACACTAGGTTTATTAAAGTTTAGAAGCAAACCAAAACCTAAAACTAGATTAGCTGATAATGATATTGATTGGTCAAATACCTATGCTTGGGGTTGGGGGGGATATTATGCAAGAGTTTTTCTTAATGTAGAAGGTAGAGAGCCTAACGGGATTATTAAGCCAAAAAATTACGAAAAAATGAGAGATGAAATAATAGGTAAAATTAAGACTATAAAAGATAATATGGGTAATTCAATGAATACTATAATTAAGAAACCAGAAGATATATTTGAAGTCGTTAATGGGGATTCACCAGATCTTATGGTTTATTTTGATGATTTAAATTGGAGATCTGCTGGTACAGTTGGGTATGATTCAATGTATTTAGATGAAAATGATACTGGTCCTGATGATGCTGTTCATGATTGGTTTGGTATTTATATTTTATATGATCCTAAAAAAAAAATAGGGAAAAACTTAGGAATAAAAAGCATATTAGACATTGCTCCAACATCTTTAAAGATATTAGGTGTTGAAATTCCTAAAGATTTAGAGGGTAATATAATTTATTTTTAAAAGAAGAGGAAAAAATATGGAACATAAAGGATTTACATTATGGTTTACGGGATTACCTTGTTCAGGTAAAACTGTACTTGCAAATGCTGTTAGAGATGATTTGAAAGCAAAGGGTATGAAAGTAGAAAGACTTGATGGAGATATTGTACGTAAGAGTTTAACAAAAGATTTAGGC
This sequence comes from Promethearchaeota archaeon, assembly GCA_048941625.1. Classification (GTDB taxonomy): domain Archaea; phylum Asgardarchaeota; class Lokiarchaeia; order Sigyniarchaeales; family SOKP01; genus Loki-b32. The sequence continues at coordinate 68,328 of JBHLNK010000002.1, forward strand.
TTTACTGAAGAAGATCGAAATATGAATATTGAGCGAGTAACATTTGTTGCTAAACTCTTAACCCGAAATGGAGTTGCTGTTCTTGCTTCTTTTGTATCACCTTATAATAAAATAAGACAATATTCTCGAAAAGAGATTGGAGATTTTATTCTTGTCTATGTGAAGTGTTCAATTGAAGTATGTGAAGATAGAGACGTTAAAGGAATGTATATGAAAGCTAGATTAGGGGAAATTAAAGATTTTACCGGAATTAACCATCCTTTTGAAGAACCTCTGAATGCAGATATCATTGTTGAGACTGATAAGCAAAATATAGGTGAAAGTAAAGAAATAATAATAAAAGCATTAGATTCAATGGGTTATTTACCTAAAGAAATATGATACATAAGTTAAATAAGAGTATTAAGATTATTCGAGTATTTCTTTTATCTGGTTTATTAATTCTTTTTTGTTCAAACCATAATAATCGAATAAAATCTCCCGATTTCCAGATTGACCAAAGTTATCTTCTATACCAATAATCTTTATAATCTTAGGGACTCTTTTTGAAATAATTCTTGCTATTATACTACCAAAACCACAATAAACATTATGTTCTTCTAGAACAATAATTCCTTTAACTTCTAATAACTCATTTAATAGTACTTTTTCATCAATAGGTTTAACAGTAGGAAGATTTATCACCTTAACTGATATTTTTAGCTGTTTTTCAATCTCCATACTTGAATTAATAGCAAGAACACTACCATATCCAGTTCCTATAAAACAAATATCGTCGCCTTCTTTTAATACGTCTGGTTTTCCGATTTTAAAACGATAGTCTTCTTTATGTATTTTAGGAAAGGATACTCTTGGTAATCTTACATAAAATGGCCCTTTAGTTTTAAATACATAATCTAATATTGTTTTAAGTTCAATATTATCGGATGGAACAATTACTCTTAGATTTGGTAGAGATGACATTAAACTTAAATCTTCTAAAGCGTTGTGAGTACTTCCATCTTCTCCGACAAAGCCTGCATGTGTTGTAATTATTTTTATATTTAAATTATCATGACATGCAATTCTGATAAATTCCCAGGCTCTTCCTGTAGTAAATATAGTGAAGCCACTTACTACTGGAATTTTACCTGAAATGGCAAATCCCAGAGCTGTTCCTATCATATTTTGTTCAGCAATTCCCATATTAAAAAATCGATTTGGAAATTTATTAGCAAATTTAGAAGTTTTTGTTGAAGATGATAAATCCGCATCTAGGACAATAACATTTTCATTTATTGTTCCAATCTCGACTAATAATTCTCCAAATTTTTCTCTTAATGAGGGTTCAATCATCTTTTTATTCCCCCTGTACTAATTGTGTCTTTATTTCTTCTAGTTCTCTAATTGCTATTTTATATTCTTCTTCATTTGGTGCTCGACCATGAAATTCTTTAGTATGTTGCATAAATGAAACATCTGATCCTTTAATTAGATAAGAGATGATTACTTTAGGTTTTCCAATTATACTTTTAGCTCTATCGAAGGCATTAATTATTTCCATAAGATTTGAACCATCCACTTCTAATACCTCCCAACCAAATGCTTTCCATTTATCAGCTAGTGGTTCAAGACCCATGATTTCTTCTGTTGAACCATCAATCTGTAATCCATTACGATCCACGATAGCTATTAAATTATCAAGTTTATAATGACTAGCTGACATTGCCGCTTCCCATATTGCCCCTTCATTTAACTCTCCGTCTCCCAATAATACAAATATATTTCTTTCCTGATGATCTAATTTTGCAGCTAAACTACATCCTACACCGATCGATAATCCCATTCCTAATGATCCTGTTGATATTTCAATTCCAAGTTCTGGATTCTTGACAGGATGTCCTTGTAATCTTGAGCCAAATTGCCTTAATGTTAACAATTCTTCCCTTTTTAAATAACCAATTCTTGATAAAACAGCATACAATGCAGGAGCTGCATGTCCTTTGCTTAAAATAAATATATCTCTTTTTTCCCAGTATGGGTTTTTACGATTTATTCTCATGATATTGTTATAAAGGAGATAAATAATACTAGCACACGATAATGAGCCACCTGGATGACCAGATTTGGCACTATAAATCATTTCTAATATGTCTTTTTTTATCTCTAAAATCTCTAACAGGATATTTAGGTGATCAGTTTTAGACAATTCCATTTTAATATTTATACAGAAAAATTAGGTTAATTTCAATTTATTTTCAATATAATCATATAATTTTTCAACATTATAAAAATTAACAGGGGGAAGAGTTGCTGTAAGTGCTGCTGCAAATAAAGCAATATTCACTGCTTCTGTTAAAGGAATCTCGGAAGCAAAGGATAAAGCCAAAGCAGCCATAACAACACTACCAACAGCCACATAACTTGTTACTGGTTGTTTTAAAATTGGATTAAATTTTATTACTTGTTGAGTTTCTCTAGAAAAGAGATATGAGTCAAGTTCTAAATAATTTAGAAGTAAATTTTTACACTTAGATGAATTTAAGATCCTTTTTCCTGCTATTTGGATACTAGTTTCGTTACAACAATCAATTGAGAAGGTATCTAATGCTTTCTGAAGATTCATTTTAATCAAATCTATATTTTCATAGAGATAAAAATTAGTTCTTGTAGGACGGGCAATAATTGGGATGTTTTTACAATTATTTTTGAGAGAATTTAATAATTTTTGTATAAATTGGTCATTAAAAATACCTTCCAATCCATAATCTAAGACTAAAATCGATTCCACATCATGGGAATGATTTAATATAAGATCCTGAAATTTCTCTGTTATATCTTCAGACACGCGATTATTGTAATCCGTTTCTAGACGTAAAAGATGCTGGTTCATTGCCTTAATTCGAGTAATTTGGGGAGTATGTATATTTTCATTTAATAGAATCCCAGAAGTATCCACATTTAACTCTTTGATATTTTTTAAATAAAAATTTCCTTCAAAATCATCCCCAATTATTGTACAAACTTTGGGAATTCCCCCTAAAGATTTAATGAATTTTACTACTAAACCTGTTGCACCTATATAAACATTAGTATCTTCAATTCTTACATTAGGCACAGGTGCATCTGGAGAGATCTTGTCAGCATGTCCAAAGATATACTTGTCTATTAAAGCATCTCCTATAACTAATACCTTCTTTTCCTTCCAATTAAGAATTTGTTCTGCTATAGTCATATTCAATTAATAATTCTCTTATTTTATTGTTTTTCGTATTTTAAAGTTGATAAAAAAAGAAAATCAGTTATTTTTATATACAACATACATATTTTCATTTCTATCAAGCCCATATAGTTTTAAAATATTCTCATCTAAATTTTTTACAAAATCGTTATCATTAACATTAAATCCAATATCTTTTAATCTTTGCATAAAATCTAATCCATACAATCTTAAATGGTCTTCTTCTCCATATAGTTCTTTTCGGATTTTTGGATCTCTTATTTTAGGATCTTCTAGAGTTTTTTCTTTACTTTTATCAATAGGTACTAAAATCAATCCCCATCCCCCCCTTTTTAATACTCTAAATAATTCTTGCATAGCCAATCTATCATCAGGCACATGTTCTAATACATGGCTGCAAATTATAACATCAAAATATTCATTATCAAAAGTGAGGTTTGTAATATCCATAATTAACATAGCAGATTTTGGTACATTATCAATGCTAATATAATCAAGATTTTTCATCTTCATCATATTATGTTGAAGACCTCTGTGGGGAGCAATGTGCAAAACTCTTAAATTTTCGGTAAAAAATGAATCTGTCTTTTTTAAGTATAAAAAAATTAACCGATGTCTTTCGAAACTTCCGCATTTAGGACAATAAGCATTTTTTCTGTCCTTTACTGGAAGAAATTTCCTAAAATGCCCTTTACAAATTGGACATTTCATTTTATTTCCAAAATATAAAATTCTTAACAAAGTTCTTTTAATGTTGAGCATCGTCTGGACTTTATAATTTAATTTTGGCTAAAAGTGTTATCTTAGCTTTTTTTGCAATTTTTCCCAATCCTCTAGAAATGCGTTTAAACCCTGATCTGTATTAGGGTGCTTAAACATTTTTTCGAGTACAGCAAAAGGGATCGTAGCAATATGAGCACCTACTTTAGCAGATTCGATAACATGTCTAGTATTTCTAACAGAAGCTACAATTAATTCAGATTTGAAATCGTAAGCATTTAGTATGTCCATACATTCCCAAAGAAAATCAATCTCATTCTGTCCATTATCCATTAATCTACCAATAAAAGGGCTTATATAAGATGCACCTGCTTTTGCTGCTATCAGTACTTGATTCTGTGAGAAAACAAGTGTAACATTTGTTTTTATTCCTTCTGGTTCAAGTATGTTTACAGCTTTTATCCCCTCTTTTGTAAAAGGGATCTTAACAACAATATTAGGAGCTATTTTAGCAAGTTGTCTTGCTTCTTTAATCATCTCTTCGGCTTTTAATCCGATCACCTCTCCACTAACAGGACCATCAATAATCTCGCATATTTTTTTTAATTGTTCATTTGGTTCTGCTCCTTCTTTTGCTAATAAAGTAGGGTTAGTAGTAACACCATCAATTATCCCTAATTCTTGCATTTCTTTGATTTGTTCTAAATTAGCTGTATCAATAAAAAATTTCATTCTTTTTCACTAGTTTTAATTTGGTGATAATATTAATAATTGGTTTTATATATTTATAGCAAATTCTTTTAAGTTTTTAAATATCATGTCTGGTACAATAGAGCTTATTTTTTTTTGTTCTTCCTCACCGTAACCAGTAAGAACTAAAACAGTTTTACATTCCGCATTCTTTCCTGTCTCAATATCATTTAAAGTATCACCTACCATAAATGACTTTCCCAAATCAATTTTGTATTCCAATGCTGCCATCAAAATCATCCCTGGCTTTGGCTTTCTACATTCACATGAACCAGTAAAATCTGGGTGGTGAGGACAAAAGTAAATATCGGTTAATTCAATCATATTTTTCTTAAGAATCTTAATCATTTTATTATGAATCGCCTTAAGAGTCTCCTCAGAGAAATAACCTCTCGCAAGCCCTGCTTGATTTGTAATTACAATTAGGAGATAATTTTTCTGTTTAAGTATTTTTAACGCTTCAATTGAACCTTGAATAAATTCAAAATTTTCTATGTTTGAAAGATATCCTACCTCTTTATTTATTACACCATCTCTATCTAAGAATATAGCTTTCTGTTTTTTAACCATTTCTATCAGATTCTCTAAGTAATTTAATAATTCTATTAGGATCTTCTGCTTTTAAAATAGTACTTGAGCTTGTTAAGATATCTGTATTACTTAAAAGACTTGCAATTTGCAGATTAATACCTCCATCAACATCAATAAGAAAATTATTGTTTTCTTTAAGTTTTGATAATTCATTTACTTTTTTTATTGAACATGGTAGAAATTCTTGGCCTGACCATCCGGGATTTACACTCATAACCAGAACAAGGTCAATTTTTGATAGAAATGGTACAATTTTAGAAATAGGTGTTTCTGGATTGATTGCAAGTCCAACTTTTACATTATATCTTTTAACTTCTCTTAGAATTTCATCAATATCATAATTTATTTCAAAATGAAATAAAAAGATATCAATAAATTTATAGATCTTCTTGAAGTATTCAATTGGATTAATAACCATCAGATGAGCAATAATAGGTGTGTTATAATTATTTCGAATATTATGTACGACATTCAGATTATCTGTTTTGTTATCTACAAATCTTCCATCCATGACGTCTATATGAAAATAATCAAAACCTTCTAATTTTTCAATAATTTTTGTATTAAAATTATCTGTTGCATGAATAGAGACAGCTACTTTTTTCATAGATTATTAATTACCCAAAAAGTTCTTTTTCAACTAAATAACATATGATATGCCCTACAGTTGCATGTTCTTCTTGTATTCTTGGTGTGTCTGAAGAAGGAATTTTCAAGCAAATATCTGCTGTTTCTTCAACCTTACTAGATTTTTGACCTGTAAACCCAATGGTTTTGGCTCCAAGCTCTTTAGCTTTTAGCAAACCTTTTATTACGTTAGGTGAATTACCAGAGGTACTCAATCCAATGACAATATCTCCTTCTTCAGCAAAAGAAGATACTTGTCTTTCAAATACAAATTCATAGCCATAATCATTAGCCGTCGCAGTAAGTACAGAAGTATTTGTATGAAAAGCTAAGGAAGGGAGAGAAGGGCGATCTTTATAAAATTTTCCTACAAATTCAGCAGCTATATGTTGAGCATCCGCGGCACTTCCTCCATTACCGAAAAGTATTACTTTTTTCTTATTTCTATAAGCGTTTATTATTAGTTCAGCTATTTCTATAATTATCGGAGTTAGTTTTTTAATTTCTTCCTTGATTCTAATCGTCTCATCTAATATTGATAATATTTCACTTTCCATTTTATCATCTCATAAATTAAATTATTAAAAATCTATTAAATTTTCCATACTTCAAGACCATTTTGATTGAAATGAAAATTAACTATTTTTCCACCAATTTGTTCAAGTTCTTTTATTATTATTTGTTTCTTTTCTGAATCTGAAAAAAGTAGTAAGTGTCCCCCACCTCCAGCACCAAGCAATTTTCCACCAAGTACACCAAATTTTCTTGAGGTCAAATAAAAATACTCAATATTCTTATTTGAAATTTTAGGGCTTAAACTTTTTTTTGCTAGCCAACCTTTATGTAATAATTCTCCAAATTCGTTTAATCGATTCAAATTATTAGATTCTACAACATTTTTCATAGAATAAGCTACTTCTTTCAGATCGTTCATTGCTTCAATATAAGATTTCTTCTCAACCTCATAACCTTTTAGTACTTCATCTTGTATATCAGAAGAAAAATGAGAACCTCCAACATAGCATAAAATTAAGGAGAATTGAAGTTCATTTATCATATCTCTACTTGCCTTTATGGGTGTTACTTCTACCTTTTCAGAAAATTCTATAAAATTAAAACCTCCAAAAGCAGCAGCAAATTGATCTTGATATCCACCTTTCTGTTTTAATTCAATTCGTTCAATATCATATGCTTTTTGAGCAATTTCATATTTAGAGAAGCCAAATTTTTTATAGGTATTTAATGCACCAATTAATGCTACAGATAAAGATGAAGAGCCACCCATTCCTGAACCAGGAGGAAGATCTGAGTAAAAAATGATATCATATCCCTTTTTTATTTCTAACACATTAAAAATACCCTTAAATAATTCAAAATCAGTTGAATAATCATTATCACCCACTTTAAAGTTAAAAGATTCATTAAAGTTCGGGGCTAAAATATTTACATTCTCATCTTGTCTAGGTTTTAATGTAATATAGACATGACGGTCTATCGTCGTACTTATAACACAACCACCATGTTCAGTGCAGTAAGGAGGCATATCTGTACCTCCTCCTCCAAAGCTTACTCTGAATGGTGCTTTTGAACGAATTATCATAATTTTTTCTAATCTAGCATAAATTTATTTATCAAATTTTTTCATGATAATTCATTAAAAAACTTGATTATTTCATTGAAAAATTTATAAAATACATCCCATTTTGAAGATCCTTTAATTTAAATAAAACCTTATGAACTAATAAAATATATCGAGATTAATTTCATAAATTATCTAAATTTTATGAAAAAAAGAGTTCTAGTTACAGGAGGAGCTGGTTTTGTTGGATCTCATTTAGTTGATAAATTATTAGAACATAAATCATATGAAGTTTCTATTTTTGACAATCTTGAAGAACAAGTTCACGGGAAAATTAAGAATCCACCATCCTACATTAATAAAGAAGCAGAGTTTTTTCTTGGTTCTGTGACAGATTATAATAAGTTTGAAGATTTGGTAAAAGATCATGAAATTATCGTTCATTTCGCTTCAAGCGTTGGTGTTGGACAATCTATGTATCAAATAAAAAAATATATTGATAATAATATTCTTGGATTAGCTAATTTACTTGATATATTGGTTAACAGTGAACATAATGTAGAAAAAGTTCTTATAGCTTCATCTAATACAGTATATGGAGAATCTAAATCTTATTGTGATAAATGTAGTGTGGTTTATCCTAATTTAAGAGACCAAAATCAATTAATGGAAAAACATTGGGAATTGAAATGTCCTAATTGTGAAGCTAATTATGTTAAACCTCTTCTCACTGATGAAGAATCAAAATTAAATCCCAGTTCAATATACGCCTTTTCAAAACTAGCTCAAGAAAAAATGAGTTTAATGATTAGTAAGACATATGGGATAAAGACTACAGTTTTGAGATTTTTTTTAGTTTACGGTACTAGACAGTCTCTTTCTAATCCTTACACCGGAATATGCGGGATTTTTATTAATCGAGTTATAAATGGAAAACCACCAATTATTTTTGAAGATGGCCATCAAACACGAGATTTCGTAAACGTATCGGATATTTGCCAAGCTTCAATTCTTGCTTTAGAAAAAAAAGCTTCAAATGGGGAGATTTTCAACGTTGGTACCGGTATTCCTACCTCAATAAAAGATGTTGCTGAGATAATAACCAATAAAGTTAACCCTGATTTAAAACCAGTATATACTAATGAATATAGGATTGGAGATATAAGACATTGTGTTGCAGATATTTCTAAAATAAAAACAATTTTAGGATATTCCCCTACTGTCGATTTTAAAGAAGGAATTGAAGATCTTATTAATTGGATCAAACTTGATAAAAGTAATGTTCCCCCACCCTCTAAAAAGGCTATCCAAGAATTAAAAGAAAAAGGATTATTAAAATAATATAGTATAAATGTTAGGATAAGTTAAATATGGAAAATTTACTTATTACTGGAGCAAATGGATTTCTTGGATCACATCTAATTGATTTTTGTTTGGAAAAAGGATACTTAGTGTATGGAATTGACCTTCCTAATCAAAAATTATTGAATTTAAGTCAATATCTAGATGATAAAAGTCAATTCTTACCTAATGAGAAATTAAAGATGTTTGATTTAAATATTAAAATCCCATCATCCAATGATCATTTAGTATTATTAGAATGTGATCTTACAGATGCGAGTTTATTAGAAAAAATTATATTATATCTAAAGCCGAAACTTATTTTTCATTTTGGTGCACAACCTTCAGTCATTCCTTCTTGGGAAGATCCTAGAACCACTATAGAAACAAATGTTATAGGAACGATTAACGTTTTTGAACCAATTAAAAAACATAATTTAAAAACTAGAGTAATAGTTGCTTGTACAAGTGCTGAATATGGAACAACTACTTCAATTAATAGACCTTTAAAAGAAACAGATCCCCTATTGCCAATTCATCCATATGGAATTAGTAAAGTAGCAACTGAATTACTATCTCGACAATATTTTTTAAATTTCGGAATTGAAAGTATCAATCTCAGGTTTTTCAATCAAACAGGACCAAGAAAAATCGGAGACGCATGTGCAGATTTTATTAGTAAAATAGCAAAAATCGAATTAGAGTTATCAGAACCCTTAATAGAGGTTGGAAATCTTTCTCCCTTTCGAGATTTTACAGGAGTGAAAGATTCAATAATAGCTATTTGGTTAGCAGCAACAAGAGGGACTCCTGGTGAAACTTATAATGTATGTTCAAGTAGAAAGATACAAATTCGGAAAATTTTAGAATTAGCTCTAAATTTTTCATCAAAAAAAATCACAGTAAAAGAAAATGTATCAAATAAATTAAGAGCTACAGATGAGGATATCATTTTAGGGGACAATTCAAAAATTCGAGAGGAGCTAGGTTGGAAAATATCTCATCCAATTGAAGAAACTTTAGAAGACATGTATAATTATTGGATGGACTATTATAAAAGAAATAAGTAATAGAAGTGAAATTCAAAAAGAAAGAAATTAATTCGTTGGACTATCACTTTTTTCAAATTCAAATGAGATTGTTTTAATTGTATTTTTTTGTAAAGTAGAATTACAATATGGGCATTCGATATTCTTTAATTTTTTCAATTTCAAGATTATATTATCTTTTATTGTAGCAGAGCAGTCTTTATTAGAGCAAATATTTAATCTCCCAATAATATTGCTCTCTTGTTTGATAATATCTTCTGAAATTATATCAAGGTTTTCAATGTTTATTTTATTTGTAAGAGACTCTCGATTTTTATATATAAAGTCTTGTAGATATTTTGTTTTAGTTCCAATCTTTAAGTTTATTTTATCTTCAACTTTAAATCCATGTTTTTTCCTAATAAATTGTATGTTTCTTATTAAATCACTCATAATCCGCTCTGATAATAAATCATCATCAATTGAAATATCGAGATAAATATTATAAAATTTAGATTCTGCTTTTATTAAATTGTCTGATTTTTTAACTTTTTTTACAATTTGCAATTGTTTAACATTTCCAATACTTTTGATAATCTCAGGAAATTCAATTTTTGGCATACACTCTTTTGCTTCAATAATAATTTTTTTATTTGGCCATCTTAATCTAATTTTATTCTCATCTTTTAATGCTCTTACAATTTCTATAAGGTTACGTGTAAAAAGCATTTGTTCTTCTAATTCCAAATCAATAATCTTCTCATCATAATCAGGCCAATTTTGTAAATGAATGCTTTCTTCTTCTTTAAAACCTAATGAATTTATTTGAGACTTAAACATTTTTAGATAAATTTGTTCAGTAATCATTGGGTTAATCGGTGCTAAAAGTAATAATACATTAAATAGGACTTGATAAAGAACTGCCATAATTACAAATTTTTCAGATTTTTCTGAGGATATATCGAGCTTATCTCTGTTTAACATGATATACCATCTACTAATATCATTTACAATTAATTCTCTTAGTTCTCCTGTGATCCATGGCAATTGGTATTCATCTGATAATTCAGTTATTTTCTTAATTGTAGAATTTAACCTTGAAATCATCCATTTATCTAATTTGCTTATTGTACCTATATCCAATTTTACTTTAGAAGGATTAAAATTAGCTAACTTGAATTTCTCAGCAGCATATACATAAATATTCCAGATTGTATTAATAATTTTATATGTATCTGTATATTCCTTAAGATTAAAATTGAAATCTCTTCCTGGTTGAGCAGCACCTATACAATAAAATCTAAAAGTTTCAGCTCCTTTAATATTTGAGTAAGATTTCTTTTTTTGCAGTTCTGGTACTGATCCTTCAATAAGATCTTCGGGATTTATGACTGTTCCTTTAGATTTACTCATTTTAGCTTTTTCCATTAATACCCATCCATGCATGTAACAGGCATTATAGTTTTTCCTGTTGGAGGATACCATTGCGCTATTTAGTAAACTATTGAACCACCCTCTAATTTGATCTTTTCCTTCTATTATAAAATCAGCTGGAATCCATGTATCGTAATGACTTTTTCCATCATATATCTCTTGAGCAGCCCACATTACTGATCCAGAATCTAGCCATACATCTAAAATATCAGGAATCCTTCTTTTAGTACCATTTTTGCAAGTTTTGCATGACCATTTAATTTGATCTATCCAGGGTCTATGTAAATCTTTTGGACATTCTCCAGCGATTTCTTCTAATTCATTCCCAGATCCTATTACTGTAATATCTCCACATTCTTCATTATCACAAATCCAAACACTTAAAGGAATACCCCAAAAACGTTGTCTTGAAATACACCAATCTTTTAAAGTGGATAACCAACTTTTAAACCATCTGTTTCCGGCCCAATCAGGTATCCAATATATTTCTTCATTTTTCTTTAGTAAATCAGGAACTAATTTTTCTGTCTTGAAAAACCATTGATTGGTTGCTCTATAGACTAATTTTGAATCACATCTCCAACAATGAGCATATTCATGTTCAATTTCATTGGTTAGAATCAGAGTTCCTTTTTTCTTTAATAAATCCAAGATGATTTTGTTCGCATCAAAAACAAACATTCCCTCAAATTTTCCTGCTTCTTTTTTATAAATTCCTCGTATACTTACAGGATTGAAGATTGGTATATTGTTTGCTACTCCAACTTCAAAATCCTCGGGTCCGTGACCTGGAGCTGTATGTACTAATCCCACACCTTCTGAAACAGAGACATGTTCTTCAGAAAGTATTATTGAATGCACTTTATCACTTTTTTTTGCCAATTCAAATTGAAAGGGTACTTCATCTAACAGAGGGTGGATATATTTTTTCCCTTCTAAGTCTTCTCCATAATAATCTTCAACAATTTTATATTTATATCCCAATTGTCCTGAAATTAAATGGGTTATGGAATTCTTTGATAGAATCCAATTTTCTTTAATGTCCTCAATATATACTTTTGCATATTCTGCAATCGGATTTGCCATTATAGCTGAATTTGCTACGAGAGTCCAAGGAGTAGTTGTCCAAATTATGAAAAAAGTATTATCCATATCAGCAGACTTAATTTTTAAAAATAAACTAGTATCTTTTATGTTCTTATACTCATGCTCATGTTTTGCTAGAGCAGTCGCACACCTGGGACAGCAGTTCAATGGTCTATAAAATTGATATAATAAATTATTTTCCCAAGCTTTTTTTAATGTCCACCAGATTCCCTCAATATAACTATTTTTAAATGTGATGTAAGGGTTTTCCCAGTCCCAAAAAAAACAGCCTAGTCTTTTAAACTGATCATTCATTATAGCTAGATTCTTTAAGGCAAATTCTTTACAATTCTGGATGAACTTATCCATTCCATATTCTTGAATTTCTTGTTTATTTTTTATTCCTAATTCTTTTTCCATTTGAACTTCTATTGGTAAACCATGAGTATCATAACCAGGAGTATCTGTAACCTTAAAACCTCTCATTCTTTTATATTTGAT
>JBHLNK010000059.1:0-22474 GCA_048941625.1 Promethearchaeota archaeon
GGAATATAATGATCTCTTGCAAGAGCAAACATTATACTTACAGAAGAACCTAGCGCAGCATTCATTGCTATAAATATTGAAATTGTGGCTGCAATACCCATGAGTAAATATCCTGAGAATCCTAAAATATTATTTAATATTAATGCCAATAGTATTGGAGATTCACCTAATCCTGATGCATCAGAATTGATATTAATTATTACAACAATAGATATCAACAAATAAATTACTAGGGTTATCAATATTGCTAGAATATTAGTTTTGGGAATGTTTTTTGATGGATTCTTTAACTCGTCATTCAGGTATGATAAATTTGTTAAGATACTTGTAAAAAAGATAAATAATGACGAAAACCAAAAAATAATAAAAAAGAAATCTGATGTTGAAAATAAAAATGTTGGATCAAAATTGGAAGGATTAGTAGAAGGTGCTATAAAAATGCCTGAAAATACAAAAATGCCGAAAATGACTAATAATATTACTGTTAAGTAAATTAGAGTCCTAAATGCTACTTTTTGTGTTCTAAACACCACAAATGTAGTGAATAAAATTGATGCAATAGCTATTGGTAAAAAAAGATTACGAATAAAGGATCCTGGAAAAAAAGCTTCTATCACAACTGTAAAAGCTTGGGCAGAGAACGAAAAGGTCGCTATATTAGCTATCCATAGGAAAAATCCAATAATAAAAGCCAGAAATCCACCTAATGCTTCTTTACTGAAATTATATGCTCCACCTGAAATAGGAAGGCTAGTAGATAATTCACTAAAGTTCAATGATGTAATAAAGATTAATATACCTCCTAAACAAAGACTTATCAGAACCCCAGATTGAGCTTCATGAATAGCATCCCCCAAGAGGATAAAAATTGAACCTCCAATACCACAGCCAATTCCATATAGGATACCTTTTAGTAATCCAATATGTCGTTTTGGAAGTGTTTTTTCTTGATCTTTTTCAGTCAATTTTCGCTTAATAAAATAATATAAAAATTTAATTAAAAATAATAATTAAAAAGTTACTAATTCAAGACTTTTCCAAATGGAAAATACCAGAGATTATAGACAGGATTGCTCCAATTAATAGAAACAAACCCATTAAAAAACTATTTACATCGCCTAAATCAATAAACTTATAAAATACCCCTAAAGACCATATAATGAAAAAAACACCAATACCTATTAGAATTCCTCCGAAAAACTTAGAAGCACGATAAATAGCAGATAGAACTTCTAATCTATGTATTCTACTTTCTTTATCTCTAATTTCTTTTTCTTGACTTTCTAACTCAAGTTTAAGTTTTTGTAAGATTGCTCTTGAATCATTTGTGCTAGATTCTATAGCTTCTTTTGCTTTAGTCAATTTTTCATGATCAGCTTCCTTATGTGTGAGTTTTTCGGTTATAGCTTCTAATCTTTGTTCTACTTCTATGTATTCTGTATTTGACGCTTCAATATCCTTTTTTAGTTCTTCAATTCTTTTTTCATTAGCTTCAATTAAGTTTTCCTTAGTAATTATTTGTTCAATCATATTATTAGTGGTATCATTTAGTTCTTGTATTCTAGATTCAATCTCAATTAATTGCTGTTGTTTATCGGTTAACTGGATTTTGTATTTAGCAAGGAGTTCTTCATACGTTTCCCTTTGTTTTTCCATTTCAGGGAATCCTTCTTTATAATCTTCAAGTCTGGATTCAATTTCCTTAATTCTACTTTCTTTTTTATCAATTTGTTCATTTAGTAATTTTTTTTCTTCTTCCTTCGCTTCAATTTCTGAGTTTGAGTGTTCTAATTCTATTTTGTTTTTACTGATTGAAATCTTTAAAGTATCATTTTCAGCACGTGAACTTTTTAATTTTTTTTCCAGTGCTTCAACTTCTTCTCTTTGCTTTAATAACATATCTTCTTGTGTTTGAATCTCTTGGTTCAATTTTGAAATCTTATTCCGGAGTTCTTCTTGAGTAGTTATTTTCTCTTTTATTGAATCTGTAAGTACAATTAAATCAACTTGTCTTGTTTCATAAGTCTTTACTAATTGTTCATTGTTTTTCAAAAGCTCCATATATTCTTGTTCTAAATTTTCTTTACTTTCTGTAGTTATATTAAGTCTTTCTTCTATATTTCTCATTTCTTCAGTCTTACGATTATACTTTTCTTCGAGTTGACTTATTGTCTCTTCTATCGCAGTAAGATATTCTTCTTTATCATCTATCCTTTTATTTATATTATTGAGCTTTTCTTGGGCTTCTTTCAGCTCTTGGCTAATCTCTTCGATCTTTTTCTTCTCAATCTCTTTTTCTTCAGCTGATTCGCCATTTGTTATTGTTTCTGATATATTTTCAATATTATTCTCAAAATCTCTTAGTTTTTTATCTATCATATCTCTCGAATTTTTAGCCTTCGATAAATACTCCTTATCTACTTTACTGATTTCCTTTTCAGTTTTACTTTCCTTCTCTTCACCTTTAATTTCGTCAGTCATTTTATGATTATTGGATTAAATTAATTTATACCTCATATAGAATTAGAATATGAAAATTTAATTACCTTTTGCATTTGCAAAATCTTTGATCAAATAAATCTCGATTTAAATCGATCATTTTTACATAAATTCTTCAAATAAGTTTCTTAAGTTATGATACTTATTCAGATATTTAAATTTTGATTTTTTCTCTTTTTAAATTTAATTTATTGGGAAACTGAACAAATAAATTTATATATGATTATGTTTTAAAAGGTTATTTGGAACTTTCCAATCAATATAATCAAAAATTATGGGGTTTGAGTGCCTATTGGCCGGATTGAAAGGGATCCTTAGAACCTTATATATGATTCGCGTTTAAACAGACACTCCAACCCCCCTAATTTTTGTTTTTAGTTATTGGTTTAGCCAATCTGTTCCTTTTTTCATCAAAACATAAAATTTAATTTAAACCTAATATCTTTTCAATAATAGGTTACAATTCAGGATTTTTTTCCATCTTTCCCGAATTGATTTAACAGAACTATTTGATATTTAATTATTCATCTTTTCATGAAATTTATAACATTTTCAAATGAATTATCTGACATTGGACCAATGGAATTGACTTTAAGAGCTCCTACAGCATTAGCAAATTCTGCAGCTTTTACTAAATCCCATCCCTTTAAGTATCCAATCATAAATGCACCACCAAAGGAATCTCCTGCACCAGTAGGATCTTTTTCAATTATATTAAATCCATCAACTTTTAATCCTTCATATTCATCTGAGGTGAAAATCGTGCAACCTTGTTTCCCTTGTTTCAATATTATTATTTCAGGCCCCATTTCTAGCAATTTTTGACAAGCTTTTTTGGTTCCTTTTATTCCAGCTAAATTTTCTGCTTCTTCTCCGCTAGGCAGTAAAATATGGGTCTTTTCTAAAATAGGTTTACTTATTTTAATAATTGTTTTAAGATCTAGCATCTCAGTTCTTAGGTTAGGATCAAAGGAAATAATTACTTTGGGATTATTTTCTTCTGCTACTTTTACTGCTTTATAACAAGCATTTCGAGATTTTACACTTATTGATAGAGAACTACCCATAATATGTAGATTTTTTACATTCTTGAAATAATTTTCATTAATATCCTTTTCCGAAGTCTCTCCAGCAGCTCCTTTTGCAAATATAAACTTACGGGACCCATCAGAATTATATTGGTTGAAAGCAATACCTGTATTAGTCCTATCAATAACTCTGATTTGAGAGATATCTACATTGTCATTTCGTAATTTATCAATTATGCATTTACCAAAATCATCACTTCCAATAACTCCAATAAAACCAGTTTTTATATGAAAAGGTTTACCCATCCGAGCAGCAGAATCAATAAATATTGCTGGTGCCCCACTAGGATATGGCCCTTTGTAAGACTTTCCAATCATGTAGTGAGGGAGGTCCTTTTTATCTCGCATTATCTCTACTAATAATTCTCCTAAAGAAATAATATCAGGATGCATTTTCTAAACTCCTTTTAATTCTAATTAAATTGAAAGGATAGAAGCATTAAAAAAAGTTACTAATAAACTAGAATTAAAATTAAGCATCGATTTTAAGAAGTTTATTTTTTAAATTTATTTTTAAATGAATCAATAATACTTGATATTTCATTAATACGAAGTTTAAGTTCTTTAGGATGTAATTCCTTTAACTTATCTAAATTATTAATTATTTCCTTCATCTCATCAATCCATAAATTCATCAAAATTTCTCTTTCTTTAGATTTACATGCTATTTTTATCTCATCATCAATCCATTCTTTTGCACTTTCTCTAATTTGTTTTTTTAGCACATCTACCGTTATTTTTACTAAATCTTGTTCACTTTTTAGACTTTCTAAAATTGGATTTAGATTATTTTTAAATTCTATATTTTCTTCATTAGTTTTTTTAATTAAGTCTCTAAGCACTTCTTCTTTTATTAAAAACTCATCTTTAAAATTTTTTAAATTTGAAGAAAATTCGTTATCCAAAGTTCTTATGTCTTTTTGTAATGTTTTTACTTCATTTTCAAGATTATAGCCATGCTTTTTTAATCTTTCATCAAAGTTGCTAAAATTAAATTCCATATCCTCTTTAAGCTTTTTAAAATTCTCTTCTAGTTTATTTTCTAAGGCAGCATATTTATCCTTTAGTTCTTTCTCAAACATATTGGCTAATTCTTCGATTTTTCTATTTGTTGTTTCTTTTTGATCATTTAGTTTATTATCCAGCTTTGCAAGTACGTCTTTAAGATCACTAACTAATTTGTTTACATTTTCAGTTAACTTTTTTTCTAAGTTTATTATTTGTTGATCTGATTTTTGATCGAGTTTTTTTAGTTGATCACTCAATTTATCCTCTAACTTACTTACTTGATCTTTTAATTTCTGGAAATCTTTTATTGATATTTCTTCAGACATAATCCACACTTTAAATTATTTTATTTCACTTTTGGTTTTAGAGATAATTCTAACTAATTCAAATTCTTCTCTATTTAATTTTTTAATAACTTCAACGCTATCTTCAAATTCTTTTTGAGATGTAATTAAAAATTCTTTTATATTTCTAATTAGTTCTTCAGGAGTCTTAGAGTAAGTTTTATATAAATGTTTAATAGTTTTATTTATTTCTGAAACATTAATTAAAAAAAGATCAAATACATCATTTTTTTGACTTTCGTTTTTCTCTAATTCATCTTTTAGGAATTTATAATACTTTAAGTCTTTATCTTCCTCTTTGGCAAGCTCTTCCTTTTTCTGAATAGATTTTGGTTTGATATCTTGAAGAGAAGAATCAATATTCATTATATTGACTAATTTTCTCTTTAATTGTTTTTCATTCTTATTAATTAATCTTTCAAATTCTTTTATTGTAGTACTCTTAATTAGATCAGGATATAAGATTTCTGCTTTCCTTAGATATGTGTAGATTAATAACTCAAAACATTCCGTTACATTTTCTCCTGTTTTTGCAGATATTAAAATTAAATTATCTTTTTCAGTTAGAAATTCTTTTAAAGCGGTTTTCAATTGAGATGATTTATTAAGTAAATCAAGTTTATTCCCGACTATTAGTGTTAAAACATCTTCAGAATAAGAATTTATATTTTCTAGAAATTCTCCTTTTATGTTTTTTAATGATTCTTTTGGTTTAGTTAAATCGAAAACTAGAAGTACAATATCAATATTGGAATAAAGAGCAGGATTTAATGGATTAAATGATCTTTGTCCTCCAGCATCCCAAATTGATAATTTTATTTCACTTTCTTTGAGTTTATAGTCTTTTTTATGTGTTATATTGCCAATTGTGGGCAAATATACTTCAGGTATTTCATGACCTAAATAGGCGTTAATTGTTGATGTTTTTCCAACTTCTCCTTCTCCTAAAACAACTAATTTCAATTTAATTATATTATCCAATATAAAAGCCGCCTTGAGAGAATAATAAAGAATGATTAGTAAATTAATTATTCTTTTTGATTTTAGAGTTAAATTTAACTTATTTTATAAAATCAAAAAAGGAACTTATATTTAAAATTATTTAAATAAACTTAAGGTCCACGTAAAAAAGTAAATGTTTGATATTATTTTCTAGTAAAATTTCTTGTTCTTTATAGAAAATATTTTCTATATAAAGATTTTTAAATTAATAAAAAATTTATATTATTTTCTTATTTTTCTCTATTAAAATCATTATTTTATTGAAAATTTAAAGGGGTATGAAAAATTGGTATTAGAGACAAATATTACCAAAATGTTTGGCATTAATCATCCGATTGTTGCTGCGCCTATGGGGCCTTTTTATACAAAAGAGTTAGCTGTAGCAGTTTCTGAGGCGGGAGGTCTAGGAGTCTTGAGCCATACGAATCTATTTGGAAAAAATAGTCAAGAAGAAATGAAATCCGATATGCTATATGTGGTAGAGCATACTGATAAACCATTTGGATTCAATATAAGAACATCAAGATTACAATTGGATGCTCCTGGATTATGCAGAGGAATATCAAAATTTATCATGGAAAATCCAAAGATAAAAGAACAATGTCTTTATGCTGTGACTAGCGCAGGTTCTCCAAAGACATTACCAAAAGCTAAAAATTATCAAAAACTTAAAGAGAGTGGATCTCAAATAAAACACTTTCATGTCGCACCAGCATTATGGCTTGCGGATAAATGCGTAACATCTGGTGTTGACGGCATGGTTATCACCGGTTGGGAGGGTGGAGGTCATCAAAGCTATGAAAAAATAAGCACACTAGTCTTACTCCAACAAGTCGCAAAAAAGCATCCAGATACACCTTTAATTGCTTGTGGAGGATTTGCTAGTGGAGAGGGGTTAGCATCAGCATTAGCAATGGGTGCTGGAGCTATAGCAATGGGGTCAAGATTTATTGCTTCAAAAGAAAGTGAATTCCATAATAACTACAAAAATATTGTACCTACTGCTAAAGCCGACGATACAATGTGGGTTACTGGAGTCCTTGGACCTATACGTCTTTGGAAAAATAATTATTCTTTACACCATGGTATTGTATCTAGTAAAGAAGAAAAAATGGCTATGGAGGCTCAAATAACTCCTGAAATGGCAATGGAAGACCAAAAACACTATGAGATGACTTATGACGGAAATATTAAAGACGGAGCTGTCTTACTGGGTCAAAGTATTGGATTAATTGAATCAATAGACAATGTTCAAGAGATAATAAATAAAATTGTAAAAGATGCAGAAAAAAGATTGAAACAGGTCTATAGTTGTATTGTATAATTTTATGCAATACTTATATTATTTTTTATCTTATTTAATTATATTTTAAATAAAATATCCAATCCAGAATTCTAAAAAGAGTTCTTTTAACTAAATATGGAGGTATTTGCCATGGATAATTATGAAGATGAGGATTATGTTTATTGTGAAAATTGTGAGAATGAAATACTTCAAGAAAAAGCCCATTATGTAGGTGGAAGACCTTATTGTGATAACTGCTATGAGAATGCAGAAGAATATGAAACCATTTCCGCGTATAGAGATGATGAAGAGGAAGAGGAAGAAGGAGATGATGAAGATGATGAAGACGATGAAGACGACTACGATGATGATTATGATTAATTGAAGAATTAAAAGTATTAATTTGATAAAAAATGTCTGAAGCTAGACAAAAAATTGATCCATACAATTATCCTAATATTTTTGGAAGACATACAGGATTAATGGTATCGATGGACAAGAATGGAAAATTAAATGTTATGGCATTAGATTGGAAAAAGCTCTTTGAATATAAAGGTGAGCCAGTAATTCGCGCTCAAGTTGCATATAGTCGATATACTTATGAATGTCTTACTGAAGGACAAAAAGAGTTTACAATCAACATCCCATCAGAAAAAATATATGATGCTGTTGATATTGCAGGTGCATATACTGGAAGAAATACTGATAAGATTAATATTGCGGGATTAGAAATTATTCCTGGGACAACTACCAAAGTTCCAACCCTGAAAGATTGTTTATTAAATTATGAATGTATGATAATATTTGATGAAAAATCAAATCTAAAAAGTCATCATTATTTTTATGGTAAAATAATTAATGCCTATGCATCTAACACCATTATAAAATAGTATATTTAAATTTGATCTCTGCAAAAACATTCTGAAGAGCTTAATATTTCTTCACCACACGGACATTCCTTTGGATGGTTATATTTCTGACAAATCTTATTTATTAATTCACACGAAATTAGAAGGTTAAATTTTTCACTTTCAGAATGAGCATTCGTGGGATTCATGTTAAATTCATTTATTAATAAAAGTTCAAGGAGTCGTGCATGACGAGTTAATTCAATAGCAAGTTCTCTTCCTTTTGAAGATAATTTAACAGGTTTGTATCTTTCATAAATTACTAAATCCTTTTTTTCTAACCTTTTTATACAACTTCCTACTGTTGAGTGAGGGACTTCAAGGTTTTTAGCAATAGACCCTACCTTTAATTCTCCATGTTTAAATACTTTTTTGAGTACTAAATAATCTAAGTCTAACATTTTAATTTTTCTCATTTAATTTCTATCGTATTTATGATGTAAGAAAATCTAATGATTATGACCTCCTATTGACAATAAGATCGTCATTAAGATAATTCCAACTACAATAGCAGCTAACTGCCTTAATAAATATTTAAAATCAGTGTGATGATGGAGATCTGGAGTTAAATCTGAGAGAGCGATATAAATAAAACTAGCTGCTGATATTGCTAATAAAAATGGTACGATAAATTTTATTTGCTCTAAAATAAAATATGAGATAATTGATGCAGGTATTGTTGTAGAACTTGATATAATATTATAAACAAATGCTTTCTTCTTTGAATAACCCGAATGAAGAAGAATGCCAAAATCTCCTGTTTCTTGTGCTAATTCATGAAAGATAATTGTTAATCCTGCTACTATCCCTAGATTCAAACCTGACAAAAATGAAGCAGTTATCACAACACCATCGGTTAAATTATGAAGAGCATCACCAAGAAGAATAATCGGTCCAGAAGCATGAGAATGAACCTCACAAGTATTATCCCGACAATTTCTCCAGATTATTATTTTTTCCAATAAGAAGAAAAAAATAATTCCTCCTAAAATAAAAGGCATAATTAAATATGGTTGTATTGCTTCAATTGCTTCTGGAATCAGCCCTAAAAACGCAACAGTAAGAAGAACTCCAGTAGCGAAAGCAATTAAAATTGGGATAAGGGACTTTTGGGATTTATCATTCAAAAACATAAAACTGCCTGCAGCTGAAATCGCCCCTATACTTCCTAAAATACTGAACAAAATAATCCATATTAACGTTATCAAACACCTTTTGAGTTATATTATAGATTTCAGCATTAAGATCAATACCATTGTCAAAATTCCCGCCATTATTAATGAAAGTTGTCCTATAGTATGCTTTAATCCTAATTTTTGATGAAGTTCAGGAGTTAAATCGGACAAGGCGATATATAGAAAGCTAGCAGCTGATATCGCTAGAATATAAGGTATTGCTATAGTTATTTCTTCCAAAATAAAATAACTAATTATAGCTGCCGGGATCGTTGTAGAACCTGAAATTGTATTATATAAAAATGCTTTTTTTCTGGTGTAATTTTTATTTATTAGTATTGCTAAGTCTCCAATCTCTTGAGGTATTTCATGTGCTATAACAGTAAGACTAATAGCCAATCCAAAAGCGAAATCCACCAAGAATGATGCAGCAATTACTATACCGTCAACAAAATTATGAAAAGCATCTCCGATAAGAATAACTGGACCAGCAGCTTCACCTGTAACAACACACTCAGTATCATGGCAATGACGCCATATCACCAATTTTTCAAGTATAAAAAAAAATAACAATCCTCCTAAAAAAAATACCATAACAATTTGCATCATATTCCCGGCTTTAGATATTGCTGTGGGGATCATTCCCAAGGAAGCTGCTGAAATTAATGTTCCCGTTGCAAAGGATACTAACGAAGAAACTAATGATTTTTGAATTCTCTTTGTTAAACTAATAAACCATAGGGCTATAAATATAGCACCAACACTCCCCAAAACACTAAATAATATTATCCATAAAAGTATTTCTAATCACTTTCATAAAATTTTGATTTATTATTTTTAATTCAAAATAAGTAATAAAATTTACGATGCATCGTAAATTTCAATTATTAATATTAATTTTCATTTCACAGTAAAATTAATTTTATATAATTTTAAAAATTCAAACAATTAGAAAACCAAAAAAGTGAATGAAAAATTGAAAAATGAAGAAATTTCCCACCCAAATAATTATAAAGGGCGTCTTTCACCACGTATTATTTTAACCCTTTCAATAGTAGGAGTTTTTTCTGGATTGATTTGTGTCCTTACAATGGTTGTTTCTATTCCAATTCCAGTTACTCAAGGATTTATTAATATTGGCGATGCAGGAGTAATGATTTGTGGGCTTTTATTTGGACCAATAATAGGAGGATTTTCAGGAGGAATTGGTTCTGCTCTGGCTGATCTAATATTAGGATATACGATCTATGCTCCAGGGACATTAATTATTAAAGGTCTAGAAGGGTTTTTAGTAGGATTCATAGCAAATCCTAAAAAATATTATAAAAAAATAAACTATAGAGATATTTTGGCTGTTTTAGTAGGTGGTTTACTAATGGCATATGGATATTTTTTATATGAGATATTTATTTTTGGAGTACCTGCTGCAGTCTATGAGTTAATCTTAAATGGAATAGTACAATTCGGGCTAGGAGGTATAATTGCGTTATTATTTATTGCTACTACAAGAAAGGTGATAATAGACAACTTACCACAAGTTTTTGATAAAATCTTTATTTAAAAAAAATAAAAAGATAAGAATTAGAAGTTGGAATAAGTCATAAATTTATTTCCAGAACCTAGACTATAAAGTTCGAATTTTGAACCCTTTTTGGTTTCACAGAACATTTGAATCATAGGAAATAAGTAAATTTGAGTAGTTATTTGAGAGTCTTTGTCTTTCTCGTGTCTTTTATAATCATTTCTCGCAGCTGAAATTGTCTTACTAATGTTTTTATTCATATAGCCTAGAGACGCTTCAGCTTTAGATTCTAATTCTTTGAAATCATTGAATCTAATTCCCTCTACATCTTCAATCATGCTATGGAGATCATCTCCAATTTCTTTTTCATATTTCGTTTGGGCACTGCTATGTAATATTGGGACCCCAGTTACTACAGTTTTAAAAGGAACTGGAAGAGTTTCATATTTATACATATTTTTATGCCCTTCGCATTCTTTACAAGGTTCGGTTCTATTTCCAGTTCCATAGCAAGCTCCACAAGGATATAAAAAATTTTTTTTTTCTTTGGTTTGTTCTTCACCAACTAAAACAGTAATTGTTTCCTCAATTTTTCCAGTTCCTTTACAAGTCTTACACTTATTTTCCAGATAGCCTTTGCCTCTGCAATTTTTACAGGGAACTGCCTGAATTGACTCAAATTGTGGAACTAACTCATCACCTTTCCAATTTTCTTTATCAATCTTAACAGATCCTTTAAAGGAATAAAATTGTACTCTACCTATTCTAGGAGCTATAACTAGATTTTCTTCCTTTCCTTTAGGCGCAGGACCAAGAGATTTTTTAACAGCAAAATATATAGCTGCTTCTTTCATCGTGTCTTTAACATACTCAGCAGCACTAATAGCATCTAGAGAAAAAACAGCTCCTTTTGTCCCGAATTGTTTTTCCATCTTTTTTCGATCCGTTCTTACTGCTTTTTGCTTCCATTTTTCAAAGATTTCATCAAGATTAGGTGTTTTAATTCTTACTGACATATTGATATCACTAATAACGTTTTATTTTTAAAATCATCAACTTTATTTAATTGATTTGGAATTATAAAAATATAAAATAGAATAATTTATAATCTTTATATAGGAGAAAATTAATTTTAAAAACAATAAATAGGAGATAAATAGTATTAAAAATGTCCGCTGAAGAACGTCAAGCAGTTGAATATTTCCTACAATGGATTCAGCAAGGGGGTTTGGCTCAGTGGCTTGAGCATTTCTTAAATCAGGGAGACGATGTAAAGCTTAGACAAATAAAAGAAATTTACGATAAAATTAAGAGAGTATTTGGCTTTTAATTTTTAATTTATTTTTAATTATCTCATTTTTAGTAATAGTTTTTAAATCAACCTAGAATTCGAAAATTTGATTTTGTTGAATTCATTTTAACGTATTGAAATTAAAACATTTAATGGTTTGATAATTGAGTATTCCTTTAAGAAATTTTTTTATTGCTTTTGATAGAAACCGCGAACATAAGAAGGAACTGCTGTTTAATGTTAACTTCTTTTATCTCAAATCATTTAAAAAAAAAGGATTTACCTTTTCTTATATAAATGAACCCTTTTTTCAAGGATCTGCCACATTTGGATTGGATTTTAAAAATAAAGTTCGCACTCTAACTTTTTCTAAGATTGAAAAAGATGGAAATTTACAACCTGTTGATCCACGCTTAATGGAAAAATTTATTCTTTCAGAAAAAAACAAATTTATTGTTTTTTCAGACCAGACACCTTTAGAAGAGACAGAACCAATACGAAAGATGTTAGAAAGTTTTCAATATAATAAAGAGAAGATTATTACTCTAACTTTATGTAATTTATGTATGGAAAAGCATAAATTTACTTTATTAAATGAAAATATTCAAATTAAATCATATAATGATCAAATTCTTTGCTCTGAATGTGCATATAATGTTGTAATAAAACGAATAAAGTTAACTGGGTTAATTTCAAGAGATAAAATTAGTCCAAAGTTGAAAAATTTTCTTATGCATCTATTACTAAAATTTAAAGATGTTAAAAAGGTATTGGAAGCTTTTAAAGCGGATTTTAATCCGGTGATTAATAGAGAGATAACTCTATATGATATTGAGAAAAATCCCCCTATTAGTAAAAAATATCTCAACAAAAAGGTAAATGATTTAGCTATCAATCAAGATTTTAAAAAGATCCTAATTGGATTAAACTTAGAAAATTTATTACCTATCCAAGCTATTTCACTCGAAAAGGGATTATTGAATGAGCGAAAAAATCAACTAATAATGGCTCCAACTAGTGGAGGAAAAACGTTAGTTGGAGAATTAGCAGGAATTTCGAAGGTACTTGAAGATAAAACATCTAAAATGCTATATTTAGTACCAATTGTGGCTTTAGCAAATATAAGAACAGATGAATTTAAAGAAAAATATAAATCTCTTGGATTGAAAGTGGTTAAGAGAGTTGGAGAATCATTATTTAGCAGAAAAGAAGAAAATAATATTGAAGACTTAGAAGATGCTCATGTTATTATCGCTACTTATGAAGCTATTGATTATATCTTACGAAGTGGCAATAAAAGTCAATTAGGAAACATTGGAACTATAATTGTTGATGAAATTCAAACTTTAATAGACTCAGAGAGAGGTTTTATTTTAGATGGTTTAATAGCCAGATTGAAAACCCAATTTGATATCCAATTTCTCTATCTAAGTGCTACGTTAGGAGAACCGCAATTTTTAGCAGAAAAATTAAATTGTGATTTAATTAAATATAACAACCGCCCAGTCCCTATTGAACGTCACTTATTATTATGCTTAAATGAAACTCAGAAACAAAAATATATTTCAAAATTAATTAAAGCAGCTTTTAAGAAAAAATCCAATTATGGTTATAAAGGTCAATCAATTGTATTTACAAATACGAGAAAAAAATGCGAACTAATCTCATCAAATCTGAAAAAAAAGGGGATATATGTAGCAGCCTATCATTCAGGATTAACAAATGAAGAAAGAAAAGTTATTGAAGAAGAATTCCAATTACAAAAAATAGTCGGTGTAGTAGCCACTGCAGCATTAGCCGCAGGAGTTGATCTTCCGGCAAATCAAGTAATTTTTGAATCTTTAGCAATGGGTATAAACTGGTTAACAGTTGCAGAATTTGAACAAATGCTCGGAAGAGCAGGTAGATTAACAAAACATGAAAAAGGATTAGCATATTTGCTAGTTGAGCCGGGGAAAATTTATTCTCCTAAAATGAAAGTAACAGAGGAAAATATTGCGATAAAATTATTGAATGGAAAGATAAAAGATTATGAGTTGATCCCTGATGGAGATAAATCCCAGACGGAAATTGTAGCATTTATTTCTATGTTCAATCAATGGATTACAAAAGATAATATTTTTGAATTCTATAATAAATTAATCAATAATAATTATGATCTCAATGAAATATTAAAAAATTTAATCTCAATCAATTTGATAAGAATTAAGGAAGATTTAAGGGTTAAAATAACTCGGTTGGGAAGAGCTATAGCTAATTCTTTCCTAAGTGTTGATGAAAGCCTTGAGATTATAAGAAAATTAGAAAATAATATTGAAAAACCATTAGATATTGCTTTAAATTTAGACGTACTTAGAAATGTATATCTCTCAAAAGCGCTAGTAGCGGATTTATCAAAAAATATCAATATGAAATATTTGTCTAATAATCTGTTTAGTGCTAGTGTATTATCTCTTATGAATGCAGAATATGTAAAAAAAAGAAGATCATTCTCAAGAGATTTTATTGATTTTATCATGAAAATAACAAATGATATTTTTAATTGCAGTTGCAAGGACAATCCTTATTGTGATTGTGGCAGATTAAATTTAGAAAAATTAATACTGAATTTACGCATTAAAGATAATATGACAATTGAAGAAATTACGGATTTTTTAAGAGAAGAGTATAAGGTATTAATTTTTAAAGGAGATCTTATCGATTATTTTGAGAGTTTAATCTATAATTTAGAAAGCATCAAGAATATTGCAGATGGAATTTTCAAATTAAATGAAGATTATTCTATTCAGATTGGAGAAATTCCTAAAATTATAGAGAGTATTAAATATTAGGTTGTATGTATTTCAACTACATCATAATCCTTCAGATTGTAATCCAAACCTACTTTTTTTCGTTTCTGACGGGCTCCTTCGCGCAATACAATAGCATGATCAAATGAATCATAAAAACTTCTATGTATTTTTAATGCAACATCTCCAACTGTAGGATTTTCATCCAATATTAAGGGTTGTTCAGCAATAATCCCAGCATTCATAGTATAAATTCTGATCTTTTGTAGAAATTTAAGAATAATCTCTCCAAAATCTTTAGGAAAGGTTTCTTTTTGAAGACTTGTACCTATTATGATAGGAAATTTATTTGAATAGTCATTTTTTAAATTTACAAAAATTTCTTCAGTATGAGCTAGATCACCTTTAGTTGCAAGGATCATGACTTTTTTATAAACCAAAGAAGGAGTTAATTCATCAATTATATCATCAAGAGACACTTTACCATATATCTTCACAATTCCATTTCTAATTCCGTTTTCTTGGACAATCTCTTTTATTCTTTCAGTTAATTCATCTAAATTCTCAATTGCTTTTGCCTCTTTTGTCATATATAGAACTTGAATCTTATTAGCACCAGTTTTTTCAATAGTTAAAGGTGGTGGGGGGCGATTTATTCTAATATCAGCTTTATATAATTCACTTAATAATAAGTCCATTTGATTCTTAATATTAGTAGATAAATCAATGCAAAGACACAATAAATCAGCAGCTCTCAATTGGGAAAGAATTTCTTTTCCATTTCCAACACCTTCAGAGGCTCCTTCCATGATAGAAGGCATATCAACTATTTGAAATCTAATTTTATGATAATGGTATATACCAATTTCTGGTAAAGGAGTAAATCTACCAATTTTATCTTGTGCAGCCCCTGTTAAATAATTTAAAATTGAAGTTTTGCCAACACCAGGGGTTTGGTATACACTAATTAATATTATTTGAATACCTTCTTTTTTTATTGAAAAAGGAGAAATTATTTTTTGAGTAGATTTTTGCTTTTGTTTTCTTTCTTGTAGTTCCCGTTTCATTTTTGCTAAACGGGATCTGTTTAGAGCTACAATTTTTTCTGTTGCTTTATGTTTAGGTACTAAAGATAAAAATTCTTCTAGTTTTTTTATTTTTTCTTCAGTAGAACCAGCGTCCAGATATTCTTGATATTTGCTTTTTGCTTGAGGTGGTAAATTAGAACTCAATGTGAAAACTTTTCTTGTTAATTTAAAATATTGATCGAAATCTATCCTCTGTTTTTAACTTTAAATCGCCTAATACTTCATCAATTCTGCTTTGAAATTGTTTGAAATATTTAGATTTTTTTGAAAAAATATCATTAAGAGGATACCGGTTGAGAAAATAGGAAATAATCCGGGTTAATTGTTCTTTAACAATAGATGCATCCGTCTCTTTTTCAATAATAGCATACGCAAGAAGTGGCTGTTTATCGCTTTCATCATTTGTAGGTAAAGTAATCATTTCACAATAGCAGACTAACTTAAAACTTGCTAGACTAATAACATTTATATCATCCCCGAAAACCTCTGATGTAAATGATTCCAGAGCGGTTAGAAAGCCAGCACGTAAATTTGGATCTAAAAGATTATCCGAAGATGAGTAATACCTAATTTCAACTAAATTACGCATTCCTAAATTTATTCCAACTTCAAGAATTGCCATTTTGAAAAAGGATATTTATAATGAGTATAATATTTTAGTTCGATTATTAAATTTATAGAAATAATACTGTTTTTTATTTCTATTTGTCATTTAAATCTTTATTTAATATAATTTTAATTGTTTTTTATAAAGAGTAAATGTATTATCACAGAGCATTGCTACAGTCATTGGTCCAATTCCTCCAGGAACAGGAGTTATTTTTCCACATTTTTCAATAACTTCTTCGAAATCTACATCACCAAATAATTTATCTTCAACTCTATTTATACCAACATCGATTATAATTGCACCTTCTTTAATTTTATCTTTTGTTATGAATTTAGGCTTTCTAACAGCAACGATTAGAATATCTGCTTTTCTAGTATGACTCTCAATGTCTTTTGTGGATGTATGACAAATAGTTACTGTAGCATTTCGTTTTAATAACATAAATATCAATGGTTTGCCAACTAAATTAGATCGATTTATAATCACCACTTCTTTACCTTTCAGATCTATATTATTATTTTCTAGTAATGAAATAATCCCTTTGGGGGTACAAGCTCCTGATTCCTCATTATAATCAAAAAGCTTCCCTCTATTAACTGGAGTTAACCCATCCACATCTTTTAAAGGGGATATTCGGTCTAGAAACTCAAGCAAAAACTCCTGTAATTTTCCTGGAAGAGGAATTTGCAATAGAATACCATGGACCTCTACATCTTTATTAAGTTGATCAATTTTGGATAGTAACTTTTCCTTGGAGATATTTTCTTCTAATTCCAATACTTCAGAATCAATTCCTACGTTTTGACAGGTCTTGTGTTTGATATTTACATATACTTTTGATGCAGGATCATTTCCTACAAGAATAGTAACCAATTTAGGCTTTATTCCCGTTTTTTCAACGGCTTTTTGGATCTGTAATTTTAATTCTGAGTTTAATGTTTCTGCTAATTTCTTTCCATTTAAAATTTTATTATTCATAGTTAATCTTGGGTATATTAAAATTTAAAATTAAAAAAATAGTTCTTATTAATATCAAAATATACACTAATTTAGGATAAGAATAAAAAATCTTTATATTCTTCTCCTTCTCCAGAGGAATATAGCTACTGCGATAAGTAATCCTATACTACCTAATATGACTCCTAAGATTATATAATTAAATTCCACCATCCATATCTCACTAGATAAACTCGACAAGGAAGGATTTAATATCTTTATAGTTTCAAAAGCAAAATATGTGGCAATTACTGAAGATATCTTTTGTTGATATCCTTCAGTATTTTCTGCAAATCCTCCATCTTTAAAATTTTGACGTGCTAATATCCAATTAATTGTAGGATTGGTATTTAATTCTCCTGGATCAATTAAAGAGATGATTTTTACACAAAAATAGGTACTGCTTAATAATGCATATTGTGCGAGATCTTCTGGTATATATCCACCAAAACTATTAAAATCTGCTGAATCGTTAACATAGAAAGATTTTAGGTAATTTAATGTGTCTATACTACTAACTAGCTCAGAAATATCACCAATCTCATCTAAAATTAATGCTACAAAAAATGTATTTATTAAAGTAGAACTTAGTGTTTGGTTTCCCCCATAACCTCCATCACTATTATTACATGAAAGAACCCAATTCTTATGAAGAGTTAAATTTACAATAGGTCTACCAATCGCAAAATGAATTTGGATCGCAAAATAGGTCGACGCTAGATTAGCAACTTCAGATGTGTTGGAAAATGAAAAGCCCCCTGTCAGTTGTTCTGCATCGTTAACATAATCATAAATCCTGTCTGATAAATCTGAGTCGATGGTATATTCAGTAGAGTTCAACGATTTCAGCAAAAAGCATAAATCATATAAGCTTACTTCATCGTTATTGAACATGTCTTCAATTCTATTCTCTAAATTACCATTAAGGGTCTCAACTTCTAAAGGATTAATCCCATAAGAATCTAGAATATTTAGAGCATACATAGTTGCTTCTAAGGAAATTTCATCATTAATAGCATTTGTAAAGCCCTCGCCTTCAATTTCGTTATTTCGAATAAAGGTGATTAAATATGAATACCTGGTTTTTCCTAAAACAGTCGGAATTGCATTAATTGTTATTAACAATAAGAAAATAGTTAATATTAAATTCCGATATTTATGTTTCAATAAAAATACCTACTTCTAATAAATTAAAATTTAATTTCTTAAATATATCTTGAAATTAAAAATTAACTATAATTTTAATGAAAATAAAGAGATATCTAAACTCGATATTGTTTAAAAAGAAAGAAAAAAAGGAAAATACTATTATATCTCAATAAAACATTTAACTAAAGAATTTCACTAATATCCCTATATAATAACTCTCTATTTGACTGAAACTGTTCATATGTTATAAATAGTTGCTGAAATGAAGGCAAGCTCCCTAGAATCGCTGCTCCAGTGAAAATAGCAAATTGTAGGTTATCCGGTACAAACAACTTGACAACTTTACTAGCGGTTTTAATAGTTTCAGAAAATTCTTGAGCAGGTGTTTTTTTGAGAACTTCCTTTTTGTTATCAACTGATTTATAGAAATCTAAAGATTTTCCACAATATGGACAGAAAAGTGATTCTAAATCCGTTATATCTTTTTGACAATGGGGACATTTTCCTGTATTTTGATCTGGTTGCTTGTCTGAACCAATTTTAATTTCAGGCAAAATTAGTACACCTCCACAGGAGGGACATAAGGTTTTTCCATCACTTAGATCTATAAATGTCCCACAGTGTGGACATGTATCTTCTTTTTTTTTTGAAATCTCAACAGCTTGAAGCTTTATTAACTCACTTTTTACAGCAGAAAGTGGTGTAGCAGGTTTAGGTATGCTTCCTAATTCTGGAAGTAGTAAATCCAATTCTGTTTCAAATCTTTCTTGAAATCCATTATACGAGAGATTTCCTCCAGAAAAAACTATATGAGATAAAAGATCATACCAATAAAGACTATCAATATTTCTTAAAGAAGCCATAATTGCTTGTGGAATGTTCATTACGTTGGTATATCCTAACATACCAGGATTAAATAAGACTTCTGGAGCTTGGTAAAGAATATAAGTTGGAACCTTAATCGTCGATCCATCTGGCATTGATACATTAAACATGTCACCTGCCTTTGGAGGTTTATTAGGATCTAATGCAAAATAACAGTTTTTCTCTTTTATTTCTTGTATTATCTCATCAGCAGCACTTGATGCGATGCTTACTCCCTCTCTCATTAAGAGACTTTTCAAATTTTGATTAACATCGATTCCTGCTAAGGGAAGTTTCTGAACCGCATGTTGTACGATAGTTCCATTTATTATTGGTACGATCCAAGTAAGACCATCACCTGATTCAATTACTAACCCTGTTGTTAATCCTACACTAAATAGGGATAATAAAGGAGTCGGCATCATAATCAAACTATTCACTCTATGAGTTTCAAAAAATACTCGGGCAATGTATTCCTTAGTTTCTCTATGCATGAATGGAGATTCACAATAGAATACTGGATAATTGTATAGTTCTTCAATTCTAAGTAGTGAATAAAAGATGTAATTCAGTATTTCATAATAGCTATCCCAATCCATTATCTCCCCTCTTTGGATTGGATGTTTTATTTTGAGAACACCCCGCATCCGAGAAACATCATTTCCCACATAAATACTTCGAGCGCTTACATCAACCATTACTGATTTATATTTTTCTGTTCCAGTAATGCAAGGAAATACAAATCTGGGGCCTGGTTCTCCCGCAAATCCTATTTTAACATATGCTGAGCCTATATCAATTATTATTGGTGTCCCAGGTAAAGGCAGTGCCATTTTATTTCAACATTTTTTTTTTGGTTTTTCTTATTAATTATCTAAAATTAATGATTTTTATAATTTTTTAATTATTTTTTCATATATTTGAGTACTTGTTTAAGAATTTCATTTCTTAACACAATCCCAATTAATTCATTATTTTCATTCACTACAGGTAATCTCTGGATTTTTTTTTCCATCATTATTTCTAAGACATATTTTAAGGTATCATCGTTCCTTACAACAAAAGGTTCTGACGTCATTAAATCTTTTACTTTAGTATCAGGAGAGTCAAAACTCATTGCAAATCTAGCTAAGCGTATATCTCTTTGAGTGATAATACCAATTAATTGTTTTGTTTTACGATCATTGACAACTGGAAGACCACTAATATTTTTTCTCACCATTAAAAGTTCAGTAGCACTAATTTTTTCATTAGGAAAAGTAAAAAGAGGTTCTTTTATCATAATTTCAGATACTAATATTTCACCCAACTGTGCTAAGCGATCTTGCATGGTATATCGATATACAAAAAAAAATTTATTTTAAAAAATCATTTCTAATTTCCTTATTGAAAATAATCTGGCTTGAAATTAAAATGTATTTACTTGCTAGGATTTATTGTTTCTCCTAATTTCTTTTCTATTTTTTTAATTTCCTCTAAGTAATTTTTATAGATTTTTAGAAGATAGAGACCCCAATCATTTAATTTTACCCAACCACCACCTCCTCGTCCTCCCTTGCTGGTAATTACCACTGGAGCACCACTTCTTTTCTCAATTCTCCTTAAAATATTCCATGCATATTTATATGAATATCCACACTCTTTAGCTGCTAAAGTTAATGATCCTTTCTTATTTTTTTCAATTTTATCTAATAATCCTGCCCAGCCTGAACCTAAAATACTTTGGTTTTCAAATTCTAACCAAAATTTTATCCCAAATGTTACTTTAGATTTTAAATCTTCAATATTGGGTATCTCTTCCATATTATTATTATTTATTTTTTTATATTTAACAATTTTATATTCTAGAAAAGTAAAAAATTAAAGTTGCCCGGATTTTATCTTTTCAAAAAAAAACAAAAGGAAAATAGTAGTATGTTTTTCTCTGGTAGAGATCTTGAAAAAAAAGGTAAGGAAGTAATAAAAAACCTTTATTATTTTTCAGAAAATCAAATGTTAGATTGTAATCAATATATTATTAAAGATGCCGATTCTGATCAATTGGCTTTGTTTGATGCAGGAAATGGTATTTCTCTTCAAGGATTATTACAAGGTATGGAAAAAATAAACCTAAATCTATATACAATATCTAAAGTCTTTTTAACTCACGAGCATGTTGATCATACATTAGGACTTTATCCACTAATGAAATTAATGGAGGAAGATCCCCCTGAAATTTATGCTTATGGAGAGACTGCTAAAATTTTAAGAGAAGGAGACGTTTCCCGAATATTTCCAGGAAACCTTGGAATCAAGCCAAGTATGTTTGGAGTAGAGATTATACCGTTGAAAGTAAATAACCTAGAGGGCTTAAATGAAATAGACATTTTTTCTGATTTTAAATTTCAGATCCATTTTACACCTGGACATTCATTAGGCTCGATATGTTATTATGAACCTAACAAAAAGATTTTAATTCCTGGTGATTTAATCTTTAAAGCGGACTTAATATTTAATATGGGCAGTTTTGGTCGGTATGATTTTCCAGGGGGATCATTAGAAACTCTAAAAGCATCAATAAAACATATTACTAAGCTTGATGTGTCAATATTACTTCCGGGCCATATGGATATTGTTGAAAGAAATGCAAATCAACACATTGCTTTATCGTATAAGACTATTAAATCTATTCCTTATTAAAAATTTCCAATGGAGACCTTCTATATCTAAGCTTATAATCTACTTTTAAAAGGGACTAAAAAGATACTAATATTTATATAACACATCTCTCTATTATTTTTATAATCCTCTTTAAATTTTAAAAAAAAAATTAGTGAAAATTTATTATGTCAACACAAAAACCGGTTAAACATCCAA
>JBHLNK010000060.1:0-22403 GCA_048941625.1 Promethearchaeota archaeon
AAAAAAATCTAAAATGCAATAATTTATTTAAGAGATGAATTATATGAGTGAAAAGCGAAAATTTGATACTCAAGTAATAAATGATGAGATATTAGAAAAGTTAAGTCTTAAAAACCGATATGCTTTTGTTAATAATAATCTCACATCAATGTTGAATCAAGATGAGTTTAATTTCTTTCGAAAAGTTCAACGTTTCTGTCTTAGATTTGAGAAAAAGAATGAAATTACTCATGCTGCTGATGATGATCTTTATAGTTGGATTCCTGCTTTCGGAGCGGAAGGATTTATAACACGTCAACACGCTTTTGAGATGATTGATTTAAATTACCCTGAATGGGGATTAGCAGCAGATATGCTTCGAACAATTGCTTTAGATAATTTTGATCCTCAATTTTCAATGGCAGGAGGAGCAACGGTTTTAGCCATCAATCCTGTTTATGAACACCACGAAAATATTCCTGTGAGACTTGAGGCATTAAAGGAATTAGTAACAGGTCAAACACCAGGTGCAATCCTAATCACAGAACCTGAAAGAGGGTCAGATGCAGTCCACCAGTTAACCACCTGCGATGAACAGGAGGATGGGAGCTTCTTATTAAATGGAGATAAAGTTTATAATACCAATGCCCCTAAGTCAAAATGGGTCGTAGCATATGCAACTGCCGAGCAAAACAACGGGAATATGATGGCTCAATTCCTAATAAATACCAACTGGGAGGGGTGGAGTTGTGAAAGAGTAGGAATACCCTGGGTTCCCAAAGTGTGGTTAGGAAAGGAAAAGTTCACTAACTTAAGAGTACCTAAGGAATATGTTCTTGGAGGAGTTGGGAAGGGCAGAGAACATCTCTTTGAAGGACTTGTACCGGAACGAATCGCGATTGCTTATGGTGCCATCGCCCAATGTTGGGGTTCTCTTTCACATGCAGTAATTTATTCTAACTTAAGAAAACAGTTTGATCAGGAAATCCTGAAATTCCAAGGTGTTGGTTTTCTGCTTGCAGATTTATGGGCTAAAACAACTAATCTAACATTTGGAATGCTTAAGTTCTGTGAAACTTTTGATGAAAAATTCAAAAAATTTGAAGGGAATATCCCCCGTAATATTTCCCAAGCAATGGTAGCTTCAGCAAGTCAATTCAAATACCAAGCAACTGCACTTTCAAAAGAAGTTTGTTATGAATGCGCTAACCTTATGGGAGGAGCAGGGCTTTCAGATAACACTTTAATGCAGGATTATTTGAACATTTCAAGGATTCAAGAGATTGTTGGTGGATCTAGGCAGATACAGCAATATATAATGAGTTTATCTCTACGAACACTGTACAAAATGTCAGTCTCATAAATCAACAAATTATCTTTTTATTTTTATACTTATTTTCTTAATTTTTTTATGAAATTGAATATACGCTTTCTTAGAATAACATCTTAACAAAGATAGATGATTTTTAATATTGGGTTATTTTTAAAAAAAGAAAAATAAAGAAAGGATTTAAAGCATTTTAAAGAGTTGTCTTAGTGCCATACTCATGATGTACTGTTGTATTTGTCTACTTCCTCCAACAATCTCTTGAATCCTCGAAATATTCACATAGTCTTGCATTAAAGTGTTATCAGACAATCCCGCACCCCCCATTAAATTCGCAGCTTCATAACAAATTTTCTTCGAAAGATTTGTACAATGATACTTAAATTGACTTGCAGAAGCGACTAAAGCTCTTGAAATATTAGCTGGGATATGACCTTCAAACTTTTCCATTTTTTTATCATATTCTTCGCAAAATTTGAGCAAACCAAGCGTTAAATTTGTAGTTCGAGCCCAGAGATCAGTTAAAAGGAATCCAACACCCTGAAATTTTAATATTTCTTGATCGAATTGCTTTCTCATATTAGCATAAATTGCCACATGTGAAACTGCACCCCAGCATTGAGCAATAGCACCACAAGCAATTCCAATTCGTTCTGGAACAAGTCCTTCAAAGAGATGTTCTCTACCTTTACCAACAGGACCGAGGATATACTCTTTTGGAACCCTTAGATTTTCAAAGTGTTCATGACCAAGATAGAGTTTATCAACATAAGGGATATATACTCTATCACATTTCCATCCTTCCCAGTTTGTATTAACTAAAAATTGAGCCATTAAGTTTCCATTATTTTTTTCTGCTGTGGCGTAGACCACCGCCCATTTAGATTTTGGCGCGTTAGTGTTATATATCTTCTCACCATTTAAAATGAAGCTCCCATCCTCCTGTTCATCGCAGGTGGTTAACTGGTGGACTGCATCTGACCCTCTTTCAGGTTCTGTGATGCATATACATCCAGAAGCTTGACCTGTTACTAAATCTTTTAACGCTTCCAACCTTTGAGGCATGTTTTCATGATGTTCTAAAATTGGATTGATGGCTAATACCGTCGCACCGCTACCCATAGCAAATTGAGGATCAAAATTATCAACAGCTAAGTATCGAAGAAAATCCGCCACTGCACCATATTCTTCATAATATACATCTATTACATCAAAGTTATGAGCTCTTGTAATATATCCATCGGCTCCAAATGCGGGAATCCAATCATAAACATCTTCACCAGGTCCATGAGTAATATTATTTTTCTTTTCGAATCTCATACAAAATTTCTGGACTTTTTTCAAGTAATTAAATTGATCTGGTGAAAGTAAAGCCATTAGATTATTATTTACAAAAGCATAACGGTTTTTAAGACTCAATTTATCAAGAATCTCATCATTTATAGCTTGATTCATAAACTTAGGCATCTATTTTACCCTACTTTTTAAGATTTGATATTTTTTAGATAACTAATTATAATAGGGAAAAAGTACATATACTTTTTAATTTTTGTAAAACTAATAATCAATATTCAAAATATGGTATCTTTTTTTAAAAAAATGATTTTATGATTTAGAAAATAAATGATCATATTTCGTAGATTTCTATAAGAATTTTAAATCAGCAAATTAATTTTTGTATTCTATTTGAAAACCGCTTAGAGATGATTAATCCTGTTTCGAATGGACAATTACTTTTAAATTGAATAACAGAGATAAAATGCTCATCAATTCCGACTAAAGAAAGTACACCAAAATTTTCCAATGAAATTAACTCGTTTACTCTAAAATTTCCAGATATAAACCTACCTTCTAAAAGTCTAATGATTTCAGATAATATATTTGGTTCAAGAGAGGATACAATAACTCTTCCTGTTTGGGTTAATAGAGCAGAAGAGACTACAAAAGAAGAAAATGTGTGCAACTCATTGAATACATTCAGTAAATCCTTTTTTATTTCTTCTGAAACTATTTGTCCATGATTCTCTAGGATTGCATTTATGTTCTTTTCAAATTCAAAGAATTTTGATATTTCTCCATCGAAATTATCTGTAAGTAGTATAGGATCGTACTTCTTAATGAATTGTTCTTTTATTTCTTTTAACTGATTTCTAAGTTCGACAAGATTATCTGTTCTGTCACTAAATAGAGCAAATAATAATTCATCATTTCCTATTTTTTCAATTTCGAATATAAATCTGAAGAGACCAACTTCAATTTCTGAAAGTTCCTCAGTTTTTAATGTTTGTTTAACAAATGAGAAAATTGCGCTTAAAAAGCTACTTGTTAGCTTTACATTAAAAATATCTTCATAAGTTTTATAGAAAATTAACTCGCCAGTGTTACCTTTCATTATGAAAATATTTTTAATCATTTAACTCAAAGTAAAATTTGTGGTCATAAATACATCTCTTTAATTTCTTTAATAAAAGACTATCTATAAAAATTCTTTTATTATTAATGGTCTTAATTTAACCGCAACAGACATCTAATAAAATTTTCTTTATATTTTTAGTTAATAATCAATTAATTAATGAGAAATAAAGATTAAAATTAATCTTAGAATCCATCAAATTTTGCCCATTCATCTTCTTCATCAAATTCATCTTCATCATCAGCATATTCTTCAAGCTCACTCCCTTTAATAGCTTCCGAAACTTCTTCTTCTAATTCTTCGATTTCATCTTCAAAACTTATCGCTTTCTCTATATCAGCTGTTGTATCTGCTGTGACCCTTACTTGGGGGATAAGCTCTTCTATAGGTTTTCTCTTCTCAACTAATTTTAAATAATCTCCATGAATTTTAATTGTTATTGGAGTTTCTTCTTGGAGCAATCTTACAACTACCTCTTCACTTGAGCTTGTGTCATGAGGCATTCGCATAACAAGTGCTCTTGAATTTTCAAAAACTCCACTTATAATCTCTACAGTATCACCTTCTTCTAAATATTCAGTGACGCTCCTTGGTAAGAGAACATGTTTAAGTTCTGAGATTTGTATATTTTGTACTATTCTCCCTTTAATATGTGGAATCCCCTGAACCGCAATCTGCACCTCCCTCTTGGTCGGAGCTTCAAAAAAGATATAACCAGGCAACAGAGGGCTTACTAACATAGCTCTAATATCTGGGATTGTTTCTAAAATTCGAAATCGATAAAATATTTGTTTTAAAATATTACTCTCTTGATTTATTGTAGTCCTAACAGCAAATAAAGTTGTGAGTTCTTCTCCGTGGTCAATAATATCTGAAATTGTATTGTTTTCTAACTTTGTATCCCTATTATCTTCATCATTTTCCATAATTCTTCACGAATCCTATTTGAATTTGGGTATTTTTAATATATTTTTGGAAAATCAGTATGTATTTATAAATGAATTTAAAATTAAAAATTTTTGGATTTTTTATAAATTTATTCTTTGTCTCAAATTAAACTTATAAAATCATTAAAAAATTAAAAGTAAAGTCGATACTAGAGAGGGATGTTATTAATATTTAAAATTTCTGGAATCTTATTATTCCGTTCTAACCAAGAGATCTCATGTTTCATGTATCTCCAAGTTATTTCACATTTACCCATTTTTTCATCAGTTTGAGTTTCCCAATCCCAAGGATTAACTATGACAAGATCTGCAATTCTTATCCATACTCTTTTCTTTATTTTTCCTCTAATTCTACCTATTCTATGCTTTCCATCTTCACAAAAAACTTCCATTCTATCATTTCCAAAAACACCCACTACTCTTCCAAATATTTCTCCTAGTTTTCGATTAGGAAATTTAACACGTGTTACTACAGGTTCTTCTCCCGTAGCTCTTCTTTTTGTTTTTCCTTTTTTTTTAGCCATACTTTGTCACTCTATTTTAGTTATTATTAATTTTCTTAATTTTAAACTCCATACTTTATATTTTATCATCAGGCATATAACTTCCTTTAATAAATACAACTTTAATTGGTTTATCAGAATCGTTCCTTATATTATGCATTTCTTTAGGCTCCAATAAAAAGACACTACCTTGGGGTGCAGGATATTCCTTATCGTTAATAATTATGACACCATCACCTTCAACAAAATAAAATGTCTCATCTACAATATTATGCCCATGCGCTTTATCTCCCATTAATTCATTAGGTTTGAGTAAAATAACTCCCCAATCTATTGATGCAGGGGGACCTCTCATCAAATATTTCACTCCAGAGTCTCCACCTCTATACTCAAAATCTTTTTCATGCACTTTTTTAATTCTTATTCACCTAGAGTCGAAGTTTTACTATAAAACAAAGTATCTAGAGTAAATTATAAATCTTACCTATTATAAATGCGTTCCTAATTTCAATCATATACTGCTCTATATAATAACTGATTTGCCAAATTCGAAAAAGTGTATAGAGTGTATTAATTATTTCTCTTAACTTTTTAAACTGATCTTATCTTATAATTATAGAAAAAATTACAAAATCCTAAAGAGAATGAATAAATAATTTATTTCATAATAATTTTTTAGGTTCTTGTTTTGTAACTAAATCTTCTTTTTCCTTAGACAGTTTTACTGGTTTTGTTTCATCGAGTACATTATTACATGCCCAACACACATTTTCTAATTGCGTCAAAGCAATATAACATTTTTGGCAATAGAAAGCTTCACAATCTCGACACAGGAATGTAATTCCAAATACCTTACCTTTGCATACTAAACAAATTTTTTTTTCTTTAGAAATAGATACCTCTAATTCTGTAATTCTTTTTGGACGATCAAACATTCCTAACACATCAGGTATTTCACTTTTTTCAATTTGTTCTTTTTCAGATTTTAAAACCTTTAGTGTATTATAAAAGAATAAGCCAAAAAGTATAAGATTAAAGAGGCCTATAAAAATATACGTAATTGCTACTCCTTGCAGTAAAATTATAATCATTAAAATAGAAACTAATCCTACACAGTATATACCAATAGAAGTCCAGAAGGTAATCGTATATCTTAAGTATTTAACCTTAATTAGTAATGGAGTCATAAAAAAGATAGCGCTAAGTATTACTAAAATAGGAGAGAACTCTACAGGCATAAAATTAGCTTGTTTTAATTCTGGGTTTTGAAAGAAAGCTCCAATTCCGATATTGATAAATCCACAGAATAGTAGTGCTGAAAAAGATTTATATTCTATCTGTGTCCATTTTGTAAAGATATATATTAATGAACAAAAGCTAATAGTATTGAGAATAAATGATGAAAGCAACGCAGCTAAATTAGATATATCTAAGGGAGCAATAATTGTGATTAATGCAAATATTATAGAAATAACACTTAAAAAATACCTTGTTTTTCTTAAATATAATTCAAATGTTAATGTTAGCATTATTACACTTAAAGATGCTGATATATTAATAAGTCTGGTAAACAATCCTGTTTCAAAGTTGATAATACTCATATCGCCATAAAAAACAAGATCAATATAAAATCCGTCGAAAGATAAATCTAACAAAACAGCAAATAATCTAGTTAACCCAAAAAATAGTATGTAGAGAGAAAAACCAAAATAGATTATTTTTTCATGGAAAGTTTCTCTTTCACGCCCTCTATAAAGATATAAACATACGCATACAAAGTAAAGAGCGAATGTTATTCCCCACAAAAAGATTGAAATAGCAGTGTAAATGATTGCAGTAGAAATTTTATTTCACCTTTTTAATCTAATTTAAGTATAAAGTAAAAAATATATTTTAAGGTACTGCAATTAAAGTAAGGTAGAGACATAATATATAAAAAAGTTTATTATATGATATTACCTTTCAATTTTTCGAGAATTCCAAGTATTAAGTTTGGAGTTGGTAAAATAAGAGAATTACCCAGGATCATCCCAAATTTTGGGAAAAATGTGTTATTTGTTATTGGTGGAAGTTCTTTGAAATCTTCAGGAAAGTGGGATGAGATTCTGGTACTTCTAGAAGTTGATTCTATAAACTACCATCAAATATCAGTAACAACAGAACCTACACCTTCAATTATAGATGATAATTCATCTATATATAGACAAAAGAAGATTGATCTTGTTATCAGTATTGGAGGTGGAAGTGTCATTGATGCAGGAAAAGCCATTTCAGCTATGATCCCTCAAACAGATTCCATAAAAAATTACTTAGAAGGTATAGGCAATAAAGAACATAATGGGATGAAAATTCCTTTCATCGCAATTCCCACTACTTCTGGAACTGGCAGTGAGGCTACCAAGAACGCTGTTATTAGTGAAATAGGTCCCTCTGGTTTTAAAAAATCTCTTCGTCATGATAATCTAATACCAAATATAGCAATAATTGACCCTGAACTTATGATATCTTGCCCACCATCAATCTCAGCAGCTTGCGGACTAGATGCTTTTACACAACTTCTTGAAGCATTCGTTTCCACAAAAGCTAACCCTCTTACTGATACTTTAGCCTTTAGCGGTATGAAATATATAGGTGAAAACATAGGATTAGCATGCACATCAGGATCTTCTGATCTTAATGTTAGGGCAGCTATGGCTTATGGGGCACTAATATCAGGAATTACTCTTGCTAATGCTGGTTTAGGAATCATCCATGGTCTAGCCTCTCCAATAGGAGCTTTATTCAACATACCTCATGGTGTAGTTTGTGGATCACTCTTAGCAGAAGCAACTAAAATGAATCTTAACCGAATTATGTCTCTTGGAACAGAGGGAAAATTAGCTCTTAAGAAATATGCTAAAGTAGGAGCTTTATTAAAGAGAGAACCTGAAGTAAAAGAAGATGAAATTCAAGAATTTTGTCAATATTTAATTAAAACCCTCGAAAAATGGACAATTGATTTAAAAATTGACCCATTAAGGAAATTTGGTATTATTGAAAAAGATATTAGTAAAATATTGGAAGGATACGGATTAAAAAACAATCCAGTTAATTTAAGTAAGGAAAATGTAAAAGAAATTTTATTAAAGAGACTATAGACCTGAAACAAGTTTTTTTGCTAATAATTCAAATGCTAAATTAACATTCTCTCCTGTTTTAGAAGAAATCTTTAAATAATCAAAAAATCCATATTCGTTCTTAAAATATTCGGCGAAATCATCATCTATACTAAGTTGTTCTACTAAATCTAATTTTGTGCCTATAAAAATGATGGGGATTTCAGAATTTGCTTCTCTACAAATATCAACCCATTGATCAATTCGGTTCAAACTTGAAGGTCTGGTGAGATCAAAAAGTAAGAGCGCTCCTCTTGCTCCTCTCGCGTAATTCTTTAATAAAGGTCTAAAATGATCTTGACCACCAAAATCCCATATTTGAAGTAAAATCTTTTTATCTTCTATGGTTATCTCCTGTAAAAAAAACTCAACTCCAATTGTTAGACGTGTGTCAGCAAGGAACACTCCCTCTATATACCTATGAAGTAGTGTTGTTTTTCCTACTCCTCCTTCTCCACATGTGATTATTTTCAAAAGAATTGATTTACGATTCGATCTTTTTAGCATTTTGATTCTTTTTGATAATTTTTGAATGAAAATTTCGAGTCTAGAGTGTCAGTTAAAGATTGATATATTAAATTTATATTCTAAAATATAATACTTGGTATATATTTTTTTTGACTTAATCAATGGATAAATACTTCTTTTGTCTCAAAAAAATAGTATTGATATTCAATTTTTTTGCTTTTCTGCGTAAATTTGAATCGTTTGTTGCTAAATGCAATTTTTGAAATTCCTCTTTTAATTTAAAACACATTCTAATTAAAAAATCGTCTGTAGTTTCAATCTCTTCTTTAACATCTTCCAAAATCTTAATATCATATTTATTTTCATTTTTCTTTATAAATAATACTCCTGCTTCAAGGAACCTTGAAAAATTCATTGCTTTTGAATTTTTTTTTTTTTTGGATTCTAATTCATCTAATATCTGTTGAAATATTACAAATCTAATTGGTCCTTCAAGTAATTGTCGAATCTCACTGAAATAATCTATTTTAAACTGAAATGGAAGTAAAATAAAATTAGAATCAATTATAACTAAATTAATATTAAATTTCAATAGGTTTGACGCTCTAATATTGTTCTAGTTAACATTTCAAAAGCTTTACTAACATTTTCGCCTGTTTTTGAAGAAATTTTAATAAAGTCAATTAAGTTAAATTCATTTAGAAAAGTCATAGCGTAGTCATCATCAACCATAACTTCATCCTCTAAGTCTAATTTTGTACCTAAAAAGAGTACGGGAAGATTTGGATCACCTTTACGTACAATATTGA
This sequence comes from Promethearchaeota archaeon, assembly GCA_048941625.1. Taxonomy (GTDB): domain Archaea; phylum Asgardarchaeota; class Lokiarchaeia; order Sigyniarchaeales; family SOKP01; genus Loki-b32. Next base: position 9,602 of record JBHLNK010000060.1, read on the forward strand.
GCCATTGTTGCAAATTTTCTAATGTAGTAATTCTTGTGAGGTCAAACATTAATAATGCACCTTTAGCACCTAATACATAGCTTTCTAGTAAAAATCGAAACCGTTCTTGCCCTCCAAAATCCCAAAGTTGCAAAGTGCACTGTTTTGAGTCAACTTCTGTCTCTTTTAGAAAAAATTCTACACCAATTGTCATCTTCGTTTCTGCTGAGAATCTCCCTTCCACATATCTATGCAGAAGTGTGGTTTTTCCCACTCCGCCTTCTCCAGCCGTCAAGATTTTAAGGATGAACTTTTGTGGCATTCTACTTGTCTCTTCTTAATTTTTAAGCAATATATCTTAAATAAAAATTATCTAGAGTTATTCTTAAAGAATACAAATTTTTTATTTTATAATTATAATCTTAAAACGTATTAATATTCTTTTTCGAAACGATATTTTCAAATTAATTGAATTGAATAATAATTTTTTGTTTTTGTTTTTTATTGTTCTTTCCGATTTAAAACAATAAAAAAGAATTGGAAAATAAATTTTATTAATTTCAATATAATAATTTTTCCTAGGCTTTTTTTTAGAAATAATGATAGATATACATAAGGTGTCTTATTATGAAAATGAAAAAAAAATTTCCAACAGAAGAAGAATTAGACAAAATGAATGTAAAATCATGGGGAACATGGACTAAAGAAGTCAGTGAATTCGATTGGTCATATGGGGATACAGAAACTTGTTATATTTTGGAAGGAGAAGTAGAAGTTACCGATTCAGATACGGGAGAGAAAATTGAATTTAAAAAGGGTGATCTCGTCCAATTTGAAAAAGGTTTAAAGTGTGTCTGGAATGTTAAGAAACCTATTCGAAAGTATTATAGTTTTGATTTAGACTTCGGTAAAATTGAATAAACTAAATTATTTTTTAATTTCTTTTTATTAATTATAGCTTATTTACTTGATTTATTAAATTATAAATATAATTAAGTATCAATATGAAGATAAGTAAAAATCTTAAAAGGAATAAATATGGAAATCAATAATAAATTCAATTTAGGGGCTTTAAAGGTTGATCAATTAGGATTTGTATATAAAGATATTAAAAAGCAAGCGAATATAATGAAATCTGTTTTCAAGCTTCCTGATTTCATATTTTCTGGACCAAAGAGTCATTCATATGTTTATAGGGGTAAAATTTCTGAAGTAATACTTGATATTGGAATTAGTCGAATTGGTAACACTCAGATAGAACTTATCCAATTAATAGAAGGTGAATGCATTTATAACCAGTATTTAGATCAAGGAAAAGAAGGACTTCAACATATAGGGGTTTATGTTGAGAATGTTCAGCAATCCATAAATGAGTTTGAAAAAACAAATATAAAACCTATTCAAACTGGCAGAGTTCTTCGACACTTATTTGCGTATATGGATACAGAAAAAGTTTTTGGGATAATAATTGAGCTTTTAGAGTTAATGAAAAGAAGAAAAAAACATTAGCTAAATTACTAAATTAAAAATTATAAAAATCTTTGCTTATCTTTATGTTCTTTTACCGATATCTCTCTATCGCTAAGACGATTAAGCTTTACTAAATTATCTTTTATTACTTTAATTTCTGCTCTTGTGCTAATCTTGTAATCTTTTAAATTATCAAGAATTTCTTTTTCTGTAAAGCCTTTGTTGTATACATCTTTAAATTTTTGTATAGTTTCTTCATGGTAAAAAATATATTGTTTGTTTAAGAAGGTTATTAGCCATTTCTTTTTTTCTTGGTTTTGTGATAATTCAAATAATGAATCTTGTACTTTTTGTAAAGGTTTTTGGAATTTTCGAGCAATTAGCTCATCTTCAATTTTATAAAACTTTTTAAGAAATTTGCTGAGTTTTCTTTTAAAAAACAACTTTGGAATGTACGATATAATGAATAATGCCAGTGTTATTCCAGCCATCCATATAGCAGCTATTAGGTTAAATATAGCTACTATAAGAATAATAACTACCAGAATTATAAACCATTTTCGTCCAATTGTTTTTATAATAACGATGTATTTTTTAGGCAAGATTCGAGATTACCAACTATTCCTTATTAATTACAGATATAATTTATATTATAAAAATTTATTTTTAGTTGAACTTAAAAAAGTGAATCACTCATAACCATATAAAAAAGCGTGACCGGGTATTTTCCTTGTATGCCATGACCGTAAGCTAACTTACAGTTTGTAGTTTCCCATAGATCGCAACTAAAGTACTATCTACAACGCGAAACAAGTTTAACTTCCGGGTTCGGATGGTTCCAGCGCGGTAGCGAATTGCTACTTATTTATATGGTTATTGATGAATTCTTAATTTTAATATAAGATCGGTTATTTTGTATTAAAATACCTACTTATATATGGTACATAGGAATAATAAAAGCTAATAAAAAAAGTTTTCCATAAAGAAAGTTAAATTTAAAAGGTTTGAATAAAGATAAAGTAGGTATTTTGTATCTTTTAATCTTATAATTCAAAAAATTAAGTTTGATTAATCTCAAATAAGTTAAAAAATCAAATCTAATTACCAATTTAGGATCTCTTTCTCAATCCCTTAAACAGTAGGAACGAGGATACGCCTACAACACCAATAATTATGAAAACAGTTACGATTAGTACATAATCGATCATAGGTGTTGTAACTAAAAGCTTGTAATCTAATTCGTAAAAAACTTGAGTATTATTTGCATAATCTCTAATAAAAACTAAATAAAAATAATCACCTGCTCCTAGCTTTCCAATTTCTATAGCAAAATGTTCCAAATTCTCTCCAAGAGTATTAAACCCTGAAAAGTAAGAGTATGTAGTAAAATTATCTTTTGAAAGAAATAAATAAATACTTTCTATTCCAGATCGATTATCAAAAGCATCAAGATTGAAAATTATGTTATTAGATGCAGATGGTGTTTCAGGATCTATTTCTATAGCTGTTAGTTGGGGATCATAATTATCAGGTAAAGTAGTAAAATTGAAATATGTCGGAATTAAATTATGTCCTGTAATAGTTACATTATAGAATTCATTTTCTTGAACAGGGACACGAAAACTCGCTATACCATTTACATCTGCATAAGTCGTATGATATTTTCCATCATTAGCTTTTATATGTATTCTCGCATTAGGAACAATATTAGTAGCATTGTCTCTTACAATTATAGAAACTAATTGACCTTCATAAATTGATGAATTGAATGGGTTTAGAACGGTTTTAGGCTTGTTCGTGTAGATATCGACTTCTGGATCACCTAAAAGACAATATGTTAATAAATTTTTTCGTTCAAAATCATAATTGGTTGATCCAATCCCATATGTATAATAATCGCTATTTATATAGGCTACTTTTGAATCATAAAGAGCTCTACCTTGCTGAAATTTATTATTGAGGTAGAATTCTCTCCAAAATAGCTTTGCGTTCCCTCTATTTAATTTTTCTAGCTCAGTATCCCCTTCTATGTACCATGTTAATCTTAATCCTCCGATAGCTCCAATAGCTCCTGCATCAAGTCTTTTAATTAACGTTTCACCAATACTATCATTAGTTATATCATAACTAGATAGAGTACAAGCATCTAAATAAACCAGCGAAGGACTATAGTTATTTGAACTACTGGTAGCATCAGAAGATGTATAACCTACCGAAGAAGGACTTCTATAGTAAGTTGTTGGGAGCCCTCCGTGGCCCGCCATTATTACTGTAGAATATCCCTCATCAAAATAGCTATCTAAAATCGGACGAGTAAGATTACCCGCTTCTTGAACCAAGTGTGTGTAATTACTTTCTTGTTTGACATAATTTTCTATTATATAACTTGTTAATCGACTTTCATACTCTTGTGGGACATAACTGGAAACACCTCCAGCTAGTAACATTCTATTCATCCAATCACCTATGTAGGGATTGGATTCATATTTAATTGTCTTATTTACCATAATTTCAAGCTCGTTCACAGTACCTGCCGGAAATCGTCCAACATAAACTTCTGGTGTCCATGAGATCTCATCGAGACCATAGGAATTGTCCTGTGGTGCTTCTCCCCAATTTCCATCTTCATCATTATCCCAGGTCCCAGTGAGATCAGCATAATAAAAATCAGTTGGTTTATACTCTTCATCTCCGACAGTTTCAGTTGCTCCTCCTCCCCATCTTTGCACGTCTGGATTAAACACATACCTTATTGGAATTAAATCACTCTGAGCATCTCCAGCTAAAAGAACCCACTTGATATTTTCTTTTTCATAATAATACTTTATCATATTTCGAATTTTTTCAGCGTCATCTACACCTTCATATAAAGAAAAATTACTTAAAATTAAGGTCTTGACTCCTTTTTCATTTTTCCAATCTGCTAAGGGTTTTACAGCATCAATAAAGTCCGTTCTATTTGGTGTTATAATTAACATTTCAATTTTCGGATTATACCAAAGATCATCTAAAGAGGAATAATCAATATCAGGAATAACAGATAAATTTAGATCCAAATATCCTAAAGAAACATTAAGTTCATCTAATTTATTATGCTCCTTTATATAAATCACATTATCTGATAAGCTTAAACTAGTTGGAGTAATCAAAATCAATAATATAAAAGACAAGTAGATAATTTTTTTAAGTAAAAGTCTAACCATTTATTATCAGTATTATAAATTTTTCACAGTATATTTAATATTGAATATAAGAATCTAACAATAAGAATCTAATCATTATTAAAAAAAGTTGTCTAATTATTATGCTAAGATTTAATTTTTGTCCACACTGTAACACAAAAATCACTTTTAGGATTGAGAAAGAGGATATTAATCCTAGTCAATATCCTGCTCCTGTATATATCATTTGTAAATCCTGTAAAAAATTATCCACTTTTTATGTTGATAGTCTTTTAAGAGTGTCTTATATAGAGCTTGATAAAAAACCTGGTGGCATTAAAACAATTAAATCTACCTAATTTTATGAATTTAAGGATTGTATTTTTATAATTTATGTTATTTATTGATTAATTTAATAAAATGCCTTTTCTTAATTTTTCTTAGGATAAATATAATTAGCTGTCAATATACCTTATAATTTAACTATCATGTCAGAAGATCTAACGGAGATACCAGGCATTGGAAAAGCTACTGCTGACAAAATAAAAGCAGCGGGTATTGATAATATTGAGAAATTAGCTAATATTGAAGTTGAAGATCTAATAAACTTAAATATTAAAGGTGTGGGTGCAGCTACTGCTGAAAAATATATTATTAAAGCTAAGAAATTACTTGAAGAATCTAGGTCTTTAAAGGAATCAAAACCGAAAGAAAAACCTGTATCTGAAGAAAAACAAAAGGTTAAATCTAAAACTATAATGTCAAACATTAAAGAATTAATTAAAAAGCAAGCAGAATGCAATATTGGATTAGTTGGTCATGTAGATCACGGTAAGACAACCTTAGTGAAAGCGCTTACAGGAGATTGGACTGATAGACACTCCGAAGAGCAAGAGAGAGGTATTTCTATTAAATTAGGATATTCTAACGCCACGATTTTATATTGTTCTGAATGTGATCAATATCTTACTTATTATCTTGCTGAAACTGAGCGAAAAAAAGGAGAACAAAGATATTTATGTCCAAAATGTAAGAAACAGTTAGAGTTCAAAAGAAATATTTCGTTTGTTGACGCTCCTGGACATGAAATCCTAATGGCAACAATGTTGAGTGGAGCTTCGCTGATGGATGGAGCATGTTTATTAATTGCTGCTGATGAGGAGTGTCCTCAACCACAAACAAGAGAACATTTAGCAGCTTTGAATATTGCAGGAATTAGAAATATAATTATTGTTCAAAATAAAATAGATGCAGTTTCACGAGAACAGGCGTTTAAGAATTATCAACAAATCAAAAAATTCACAAAAGGCACTGTTGCTGAAAAAGCTCCAATTATTCCAATCTCAGCTGTATTTGGGGCAAATATTAATTTTGTTATTAGAGCATTTGAAGAATTTATCCCTAGTCCTCAACTCAGTGAAGGTGAATTTCAATTTTTAATCGCTCGATCTTTTGATATCAATCGACCAGGTAAAGAAATAGAAAATTTGAAAGGTGGAGTAATTGGTGGTTCTGTTTTAAAAGGAAAAATTAAAGTTGGTGATCAAATTGAGATTCGACCTGGTTTAAGAGTTAAGGATGATTATCAACCAATTAAATCAACTGTTGTAAGTATTAGCCAAGGAGAAAATCTTTTAGAAGAAGCTAAGCCAGGAGGGTTAATTGGATTAGGTACAAATCTGGATCCTGCTTTAACTAAGGGAGATCATTTAATTGGACATTTAGTAGGAAAACCCGGTACTTTACCAAAAATTCTTCAAGAAATTGAGTTAAAAATTAATCTCCTAGATCGTGTCATAGGAACTGAACAGATGCTTAGAGTTCATTCATTAAAACATAATGAAAAATTGTTATTGGTTGTTGGTACAGAAAAAACTGGCGGAACAGTCACAAAAATCTTAAAAGATAGTGTTATCTTAAAATTAAATCCTCCTATATGTCCTCCAGAAGATTTTATTTATGCTATTTCGAGAATCATCAATAGACGCTATCGATTGATAGGTTATGGAGAAGCTATTGTCCACAATTAAATTTTATCTTTCCAAATATCTTTGATTTAAATTTAAGAGGAATAGGAAATATAGATCTCTCTTATTTTACCTTTAATCAAGTTTAGTGATGGATCAATCTCTCTAAACGTTTGTTCTAGACTTTGGATTTGTTCTTTAACAGTATTGGAGCTTTTCGAATTTATTAATTTCTTTTTAGTCTCGTATAATATCAATGTCTCGGAAACTTTTGCTAAGAAATGAAGAACTATTTCTTTTCCAATTTGACTTTCTGTAGCTTGATTTTTTATATCTTTAATTTCATAAAAAACCTCATTCATAATCCTCTTACTTAAAAAAGTAGTAAAACTGTCGAATTTATCACAAAAGATAACAATCAAAATTATTTTCGCAGATTCTTATTTTTTAGATAAATAATTATTCCAATAAACAGCAGAATCCCACTTGTTCCTCCAAAAATCATTAACCAAGCAGGAATATGAGGATAATTTGTATAAATGTAGAAATTATATTTATCAGTTTTTGAGATTTCTTCTTTTATAAATATTCCATTATAATAGACTTTCATAGTAAAATTTCCATAAGGAACATTTCTTATAACAATTTCGCCATTTTCATTAGCAGTACTCGTTGCTATTGGTTGAACTTTATCATTAGAGATATATGTACCGTATTCTCGGCCATAATAAAAAATCTCAACATTTGCACCAATTAAAGGCATCCGAATATTATCTACAATAGTTATTCTTAACGTTTGAGTTGCAGTATATTTAACTATAGAAGGACAAGTCTCGTCATTGATTATGTATGGGATTATTAATTCAATTCCTTCCCTTCCAACAATAGAAGAATTTAAAGGAAAAAATTCAAAATCTCTTTGAAATAGGGAAGAGGTACTTAAAATAAGTTCAAAACGAATATCATAATCGTAGAAAGATAAATCTCTCACAAAGATATGTCTTGGACCAGCCACTATAGAAGGTAAGTAAATTCTTTCTCGAATATTTGCCATTGCTACAAGTCTATCTATAGCCCAATGTTTATCAACAGGGTTTTCAAATCTTATAGTAAAATCAGAGGTAAAATTCATCAAAACCCAACTTCTATTTAGTAAGAAATTATTTGATAAGTGGATATCAATTGATTTATTTAAGTTTAGATGATTATTAATATCAACAGATTCATTATTTATTAAAAGACTCTCATAATCCAAGAGATCTTTATCCGGTAAATACAATCTTAACGCAACTCTTACATTCCCTGCAAGTTCACCCCTATCATTGATTGTTTCACCAAATTTTAAACCAGTAACTCTGAAATAATAATCAAACTTAATAGTAAAATTTTGTTCAATATTTTCTATAATCAAATCTTGATTAGAATATTGTGCTATTTCCCATAACTCGACATAAAATTCATATTGCCAAATTATAGACATGTTAAATTTATAATAATTCCTGTAAAAGTAATCTCGATAATTGAATACTAAAAATTCTTCATCATCGATAATAAAATCTGTTTCATTAATTAATTGAATAATACTACTACCATCATCAACATACACTTCTAATATTTTAAATGGTCTTAATCGGGGCATAAATAATAATATTCCTGCTTGCGGATTATCGTATTCAACTTCAAATGTTTCATTCAATTTTACTTTTAGTGCAGTATTATCTATTATATCTTCATTTATATTATCCTGAATCGCAACTTCCGTAGTTCTAATAAATTCGATTTCAATTCTAGTCATATTCAAAGATCCTGATGCATGATCTTCACCAATTAATGGATAAGTTGTATTGTACGTTAAAAAACCTGGCTCTAAATTGTTTAAATCCATGTCATTCACTGTTATATTACCAAGAGATTGCTTATCTTCAGAAAGTAGAGCGGAGTAATCCTCTTTTTTTATTTCACTTATTATAGGAGAAGAATTGGAATCAACCACTCCCTGCTCAAGCTTGAAATCTTCAAATAAAATCGGAATTAAGAGTAAACATATAAATGTAATTGCATAAAACAATTTTACATAATTTTTTTTGAAGATCCGATTTATATTACGCATTTTAAAAGTTAACAATAAAGTATTTAGAACAAAAAATTAATTTAGATTAAATAATTTTTCTAAAGATTTTGTATTATGACAATTTTTAATCACTAAATCGATCTTTGATAGGAATATTTATAATTACATAATTTATTTGGAATTTATTATATTTTCAATCAAGATAAAAATAGAGTAAATAATTAAACACATCTTTGTTATATTTAAAAATTCAATAGGAACTTCAAATTAATAATCTAAAAATTATTTAATTACAAAAATTTAAGATATGTTGAAATAAATGACTGTTAAACCAAACAAAATTAAATTTTTAGATGATTTAAACAATGCTGTTGATCAATTCGTGGATCAATCATTTACTCATGTCATTAACATTTCACATAACGATGCGGACGGGATAAGTTGCCTTCATATCATTCAAAATTTATTACATAAAATAAGAATTAATTACGATTATTTTATATATAATAGATCACTTTCTTGGGAGAATTATTTAAAAGGCATTCTCTCAAGTCGTCAAACAAAGAAAAATGCTTTTATTTTTACCGATCTTGGATCTAATTTAAAAGAGCTTATTCCGATTATAAAAAATCGAAAGGAGTTATTTTTTATTCTCGACCATCATGAAGTGGAAGATGGATTCGATCAGGGAGAGTTTCCTGAAAATCTATTTTTTATTAATCCTAGTTTATATGGATACGATGGTCTTGATGATATTGCGGGAGCAACACTAACTTATATGTTTGCAAAAAAAGTAAAGCCATCCATTATCAAACAGGGATGGTTAACGATTTTAGGTATTGCTGGAGATTCTCTAAAACCTATGGATAAATTGAGATCATTTAACAAGGAAATTTATGAAGAATTAGTTGAAGAGGAACTTGTTGTGGATAGGGAAGGTTTAATTCTATTTGGTAGTATGCATGAGTCGATAAAGAACAGTTTAAAATATAGCATACTTCCTTTTCTCAGCAAATTTGGTGGTGAGAGTGACCAAAAAATAATATCTTTTTTATCTAAAAACCATATTAACCCTAAAACCAAGCTTAGCGATTTAAGTGATTCTGAAGTGGAATTGATTCATAAAGAATTAGAAGTTGATAATTTAGGACATTATGCAATTCTTCCTAATAAATCAGGATTATTGAAATATGCTTTTGAACATGCGTTATTATTGAATATTTTATGCTTTAAGAATATTAGTGCAGCAATTTCTATTATTCAATTAAAAAATGTAACCCGGTATGCTAAAACTCTTTATTATGAGTATATAGATACACTTTCCAAAAATTTAAGAACTCTTTCCATTGAAAAACCTCATTATGAAACTAAAAAAGCAATCTTTATGGAGGTAAGAGGGATAATTCCTCCAAGTAACTGGTCAGATACCGCTAGTTTTAGTGCAGTAAATAATTTATTCGATAAAAATAAAATACTCTTTCTAGGTGGTCCTGAAAATAAGTCAGGGACAATTAAATTGAGTATTAGATGTACACGTGAATACATCGATCGGAATAAATCATTGGGTGTGAATAAAATAATAAGTAATATTAAGAAAGAATTAGGTGGTGTTGGAGGGGGTCATAAATTAGCGGGAGGGATTAGATTGTCACAACCATCATATAAACTCTTAAAAAAGAAAATAGATAAAATTATATGATTTATAATTCTTATTGAGAATTTATCGATGAAATCATTAGAAAGAATTTCAGATTTTGAGTATATAATCCGATTAAAAATCAAACCAAACTCTAAATTCCAGAGTGTAATTAATGATAATGGTAATTTAAAAGTATCTCTTAAATCCAAACCTGTCCGAAATAAAGCTAACATTGAATTAATAAACTTAATTAGAAAAAATTTACACGTATCATTGAATCAGGTTGAAATAGTATCTGGTTTAAAAAGTGAGTATAAAATGATAAAAATAAATTTTTTTGAAAAATTAGAAGAACAAGAATTATTAAATAGATTATTAAATTGATTTAACTTCCAATCTTCTTCATTTTTCCACACTTCAGGCAAGTTATAAAGTGTGTCATCCCCTCATCTGCTCTACGGGTTTGCCTTGTTTCCAAATGAGCTTTAGTATACCCGCATCGAGGACATTTAAAATCCTTAATTGTACTTCTTAGATTTTCTTCTTTCCAGTCCATAACTTCAGCGATATTAGTTACTTCATTTCTAATGGGATGCTCAATTTTGGTTTTCAATTTATATGATTCGGATTTTTCTTCTGAGAAAGGTTTGGTGGCTCCACATTTACATTTAAATACTTTTATTCCATCCATCTCCGTCGGTAGCATCATTCCACCACATTCATCACAGAATTCCATAATCTACCAAATCCAAACTGATTTATTTCCGAGATTCTCTTAAATTTTATAAATAAATTCATTCAAATAATTTTTCGTATTTAAAATTTTAATCCAAAAAGTAAAGTACAAAATATAACTCCAGAAATAAGATCAGCTATTGTACCTGGATTTAATTTTCCTTTTTCTTTTTGTAATCTTTTATCTAATGCAAATATTAACTTTTCACCTTTGCTAGTTAAAAGACCTCCTTCTTCTAATATCTTTAATGCCATTTTAGAAATTTTTGATGCTTTCTCTAATCCTGATTTTCTTATAACAAGTGTATCTGGGTGTAAAGAAAGTAATTTTAAATAGGTATTTACAGTTGCAGCATTAATATCATTAAATTGATTAAAAACATTTAAAAAGTAAGGTAAACCCTCATTAAGAATTATATTAAAACCTGTTGAATATTCTGAACTTATTAAATCATAATCTTTTGAAAGATCAAATATTCTTTTTAAATTGATATTATCTTTAACTAAATCTTTAAGAGAATTTTCATCGTAGATATCATATTTTTCAATTTTACCCAATCCTCCAGGATTGCACTTCTGGATAGCTTCATATAAATTCAAAGTATCATTTACAGAAGTTTTTTCAATAACTTTATTCAAAATAGTTCTAAAACTGATAAAATCATATTTTTCGGTCTTCAGACAAATTATGGTAGCAACTACGAGAGGTGCTAAGATTAAAATATGTCCTAGAATAACATTTCCTCCTTGTTGCCATTTTATCATTTCTTCGGCTGAATTTTTAATTAGTAGACCTAAATTAATGTTTTTATAATCAATCTCATCGATAAATGAATTTTGGTTAATTCTTTCACAAAATTCCCTAAAATTAGGTTGAATAGCAGCAATTCCTGCTAAGAAATGCTCATATCTGGTATGCTCGAAATTTTGAGTGCGGTGGACATTACCTGGCTTAGGCCAGCCAGAGAGTTCTAATAGACTAGCTAAACTTAAAGCTCTAAGTAAATCATTAATAGATTTTATCCTAATAATATAATCTGTTCCTTCTAAACGCACAAATAATTAAGTTTTTCAAATTATATAATTATTTTTGAAAAAAATTCAGCTTAATAATAACTTAACTCTACAATTTTTTTCTCTTTTACCATATAGCCTTCAGATTCAGCAGATTTATAAGCAATGGGCCTAAAATCACCATTTAGGTTATTTTTATAAAGAAATTTTTTGATTCTAAGCCTTAACGCTCTTTTTGATAATCTATTGGGCATTTCAATATCTAAATCATTTCCATTCCGATTTAAATTTATCTGAGGTAATGATTCAGACAAGAATCTAATTAGATCAAGAACATGTTGTTCATTTTTAAAACTTAACTCTTTAACATTGATAGTAAAATATTTTATTTCACTCATAGTATTATCACTCTGTAATATAATTAAAAATATTATTAATTTTTTATGGAAATCTCCCAATAATATTGAACTTAATCTAAAAAAAATTTTATTCTTCCATATTCCTAACCTATAGCATGATAGTGAAGCATAGAATGATGATAATACCTTGGTGCTATAATATATGCTAAGGGTCTTCTCCTTATGTAAGTTTCTAAATCCTTTTCAAAGAAAGAGTAGAAACTAAGATGTATAGTAGGAATTATTAAATATCTCCATTTATCCAATTGCTCATTAGAGAGATTATTTTCTATCATTAATACATTGGGATTTGAACACATTAAAATGGCATATTCCATTAATTCTGGAATGAATTTTGCACTTTGGGC
>JBHLNK010000148.1:0-5175 GCA_048941625.1 Promethearchaeota archaeon
TTCCCTAGAATCCACACATTTTCAAATTTCAAATTTAATTCTTTAGTTATTTCAAGTATACGTTTCATTGTATGAATCCCCATTTTACTCGGATCTGTTACTATAACGAGATCTATAACGTTTCTGCTCGTCTTTCGAGCAAAATGTTCTAAACCTGCTGGAGAATCTAAAAGAGTAAAATCATAATTTTTGGATAACGTATCAATGACTTTGTACTCTAACAATTTTTTATTGAAAATTAGACTATTTATATTTTATTATCTATTATCCAAATTAATAACCTATATTTAAATAAATATATCTGAAGTAAGTTGAATGAAAATTAATAAAAAGACTTTTTTTCTCTTTTTTATTTTGTTTAATATTTGTATTTTGACGATAAATAATACAATGCAACCTACTAAGACAAGAGAAACCGACGAGTTGGACTTAAATTCAAGTGGAGACATTAAAAACATCAAAACATCTGGATTAGCTACAGATATTTATATTAATACTTCAAAAATTATTCGTGAATTACCATCCGATATTTTCGGTAGTAATATTCAGTTTACAGAATATGGTGATGGGATTTTAGATCCTGGAACTCACTTATTTAGGAATGGAATTGTAGAGGAAGTAAAAGCTAAAAATATTTCAACAATAAGGTTTCCAGGAGGTGGTCATGCGGATGTTTATCATTGGTGGTATGGAATAGGGCCTATAGATTCACGTCCAAATGGAACTAACTATTGGACGAGAGAAAATGCTTCAAATGATTATGGTATAGATGAACATTACGATTTTTGCCAAAGTATTGGAGCTGAATCGACAATTACGGTTAATTTTGGAACAGGAACTCCACAGGAAGCAGCAAATTGGGTTGAGTATTGTAATGGAGTGGTTCCTATTTCTGGAACGGGAGGTTGGACGCCCAACTTATGGAAAGGAAATGAAAGCGCCGATCCAGGATATTTTGCTTGGCTACGAGATTATTATGGTCATTCAGAACCTTACAATATTACTAAATGGGAAGTTGGAAACGAAGTCTATAACGATTGGACTATTGATTATAATGCTACTGAATATGCAATTAGATTTCTTGATTACAACCAATCAATGAAAGCTGTCGATCCAACAATTAAGATTGCTGCCGTAGGATATGATAAATCAGATGGAATTTGGGGATCCGATAGTGTGCCGTGGAACCAAGAAGTTGCTCGAATTGCAAAAGATGCTATGGACGCACTCCACATTCATACGTATATACCTGGGATGGATGATGGCTATACAATATATTTTTTTACAGAGAGGGAAGTATCTCAAACAGTGTATATTCCAACACCAGGAGATTACGAAATAGAGATAGTTGCACAAGGATTTAATGGAGCATTCGGCGCTTATCCCTTTTTCCCTAATAATTATTCCAACCTAAGCATTAATGTTAATGGTGAATCAAAAGTGAATATTACATTAAATGCTTCTGCCCCCAGAATTTATAGACCAATAATTAATTTTGGATCATCAGGAAATCACGATTTAGGTATTGAATTTACAAATGATGGAGTAGGAAAAGATGCGATGATAATAGGGGATGTTTATGTCAAATCTGCTACTGAAAAAATACTTGTTAGATATATTTCTAATCCAGAAGAAATCTATGAAAAAGTAATGGCTGGCCCTTTATATCTTCGTGAAGAGATTGACAATATCAGTAAAGTTTTAAAGTCAGAGACAGGACGGGATGATATTGAAATCTGGGTCACAGAGTTTAATACAATGTATCAATTTGTCGGATTTAGAACAGATCAACCTCTTGAATTCAAATCAGCTTTAGCTTTAGCCGATATGGGAATCCAGTATACATATGCTGGAGTTGAGATGATGCAACAATGGAGTTTGGTGGATGACTGGCATTTTGGAATGATAACAAACGCAAGAACACTTGGTCATCGTAGTAGCTACGACGCTTATTCATTATTATGCGAAGGTTGGGGTAGGAATCTAGTTAATTCTACAGTAGATTGTCTAACATATGATAATTTAAAACCATTTGGAACAATTCCAATAATTTACAATATTCCATATTTAGATGTTATGCCAACTATTACAAATGATGAATTAATGGTTACAATGATTAACAAACATCCCACAGAATTTATGGATATAAATATGGATATCGAAGGGTTTAAAAGTTCTCACTCGGCAATTCTGAAAATTATTAACTCGAGTGCAGCAGATACAATTGATCAAAATCTACCAGATGAATCTTATGAATTTGGTCTAGGTATAAATGGCAATGGCATTAAATTGAATGCATCAAGTCCAATTTATTACCCTTCTCGTAATAATGCTTTTCCAGATAAGGGAACAATAGAATTTTGGATAAACCCAGATTGGGATGGTTCTGATAATAAAATTCACCCCATTATGTCTATTGGAATAAACTTTATAATCTATAAATCAGCAGATAATCATTTGTTAGCCTTTATGGTTAATGATATTCAAGATGATTACATCTTAGCTGTAGGAGATACATCATCATGGAATGCTGGAGATTGGCATTATATAGCAATTACATGGGATACTGAAGATTCTCTAAAAATGTATATCGATGGAATCGAAACTTATTCTTCAAAATTCTTCAATAATAAAACATATTTCGACCATCGTCATTCAATGATTATTGGGTCATATATTAGTAATCGCTGCCTTGGTTTAGATGGAATGATGGATGAGTTTCGTATTTCAAATATCTCGAGATCCGCAGTGGAAATTCAAAATAACTTTATTTCCCAAGCTTTATCTTTTGATGGTAATACTACAATACTATTTCATTTCGAGAATTCACTTGAAGATGTCGATCGTGACGAGCGGACACATATCCTTACAAAGAATATTGCCTTCCAGACATATGGCGGGACGTTTTCGATTCCACCTCGTAGCATTTGTCTACTGAAATTGCAAAGACTTCAAGGGGATCTGCCTTCAAATTTGGCAGGTAATGGTGATGACGATGATAGCGATACTTCAAACGCCCGAATAATTCCTAGTTATGACTTGTTAGCTTTTATCGGAATCTCAACTATGTGTATTATAATCTTAATCAAAAAGCAACGAATAAGAATTAGTTAATCTCAATTAATAATTTACAATTATCCCTTTTTTTTTTCTTTATGAGATAATTTACTTAACACATTTTTCTAAATATTAATTAATTGGTATTTGAGGGAAAATTGAAATCTTTATTTTAATTCTTTAAAATAACCATATACTTTATCTGTAAACAATTCAAATATATTAAAATAGTTGTCAAACGCAAATATCTGAATTGCGAAATGCTCATCAGCTACTTCAATATATTCTTCAATTTGCGCAATGCAATCTTCAGAAGATCCTGAAATCATCATTGATTCAATGACTTCTTCAGGAACATTCTCGTTTGCAAAAGCTGTGGAAGCATCAGTCGACGCTAACATTTCCGAAACAGATAATTTCCAATGATGACTTGAATTTAATTCCTCGGGTACTTCTATTCCAAAATCATTGAGATTTATTCCCTCTCCCGCCCCCAAACCTAAAATAAAACGATTATTTGATAAACATTGGAGGGTTAAAGAATCTAAGGCAATTTGGGAGGGATGTCGACTATGTGGATCAGATACCATTGAACTTAATCTGACTTTTTCTGTTAATGAAGCTGCTACAGTTAAAACAATATTACAGCTAACCACTTCTGCATTGGTTGGTAAGGAATTCAAATGATCCATAACTGATACTGATTCGTATCCTTCCTTTTCACAATATTTGATAGATTTCAAATAATCTTTTGTCTTAAGGCGTGTAAATGCTATATTTGTACCATGTTGTACACCAAACTTAACGTTCATTTTTAAATCAAAAACCTCTCATTTTTTGTATAGAGAGAATTACGATTTATTTATTTTTTAACTTTATGTAAAAAAAACAATAATTTAATTTGGCTCTTTGAGTTCGTTCAAAATCCCAATTTTCAATGGTAATAGAAGAATTCTATACAATCTTTGCAAAAATCTCTTTTGCTTGTTGATAGGAAGGATTTTCATTAGAAATACTTAATAAACTTCCACCGATCATATTTATTTTACTGATTTCATCATCATTAGGGATAAAACCTAATAAATGTACCTTCTCTTCATTTAAATCTTCAATCTCTTTTTCTAAAATATTTTTTAGATCATTAGGGACCCTATTACCTAATATCCAAATGTTTTCAAATTTGAGCTCAACTTCTTTAGATAACTCAACTATTCTTTTAAAGGTATGAATACCCATTTTACTTGGATCCGTTACTATTATTAAATCCGTTACGTTTCTACTTGTCTTTCTTGAAAAATGTTCCAATCCCGCAGGAGAATCTAAAAGAGTAAAATCATAATTTTTTGATAATATATCAATAACCTTCTTTAGTACATCATTTATAAAACAATAACATCCTCAATAAGATTGTTTAATTTTCCTACAAAGAAAATCAAATTTAATTTTATTATTATTGAAGATATTAAATAATGAGAACTGATTATAACATTGGAGATCTTATTGGAAAAAAAAATTTGAAGTGTCTATGAATAATAAAGTGGTTTTCTTAAAAAAAAGATTGAGAAAATGCAAATTCTAATTACTATACAGAAAAATCAAATGATTAAAAATGATAGATTTAGAGATCTTATTGTAATGGATAATTTTGATTTTATTAGAGTTAGAATGCATTAAAAATAAGAGCTAAATTATTTTAGCAAAGATTGCTTTCGCTTGTCTATAGGAAGAATTCTCATTAGAAATATTTAATAGACTTCCACCAGTCATATTTATTTTACTAATTTCATTATCATTTGAGATAAATCCAAGTAAGTGAACATTCTCCTCATTTAAATTTTTGACTTCTTGTTCCAAAATAGTTTTGAGATCATCAGGGAATCGATTTCCTATTATCCATATCTTTTCAAATTTTAATTCAACTTCTTTTGATAATTCAACAATTCTTTTCATAGTATGGATTCCCATTTTGCTCGGATCGGATACAATTACTAAATCAGTTACATTTCGGCCAGTTTTTCGAGAAAAATGCTCTAAACCTGCAGGGGAATCAATAATTGTATAATCATAATTTTTTGATAATGTATCAATAACTTTTTTCAGAACATCGTTAATAAAACA